>DASWER010000286.1:0-4299 GCA_036394655.1 Burkholderiales bacterium | reverse complement strand
AGCATCCGGTGTTCATTCTGTTCACCTCCGGGACGACCGGCACGCCCAAGTGCATCGTCCACGGTGCCGGCGGCACGCTGCTGCAGAGCCTGAAAACCTTCAAGCTGCACTTCGACGCGCGCCCGGGCGATCGCTTCTTCTACTACTGCACCACCAACTGGGTAGTGTGGAACGTGCTCTTCATGGCGCTCGGCGCCGAGGCGAGCGTGATGCTCTACGACGGTTCGCCCTTCGCCAAAGGCGGGCGCATCCTCTTCGACTACGCCGAGAAGGAGCGCTTCACGCACTTCGGCACCTCGGCGAAATTCATCGACGCCTGCGCCAAGCGCGACCTGAAGCCGGCGGAGACGCACGACCTCGCGGCGCTGCGCATGGTGGTGTCGACCGGCTCGCCGCTGGTCGCGGAGAGCTACGACTACGTCTACGACGCCTGGAAGAAGGACGTGTGCCTCTCCTCGATCTCCGGGGGCACCGACATCATGGGCGCGTTTGCCGACGCGAACGCGGTGCTGCCGGTGTACCGCGGCGAGATGCAGTGCCGCTCGCTCGGCATGGCGATCGACGTTTTCGACGAACAAGGCGAGCCGATCGTCGGTGGCAAAGGCGAGCTGGTGTGCGCCAAGCCGTTTCCCTCGATGCCGCTGGGCTTCTGGAACGATCGCGGCGGTGAGCGCTACCACGCCGCGTACTTCGCCAAGTATCCCAATGTGTGGTGCCACGGCGACTGGGCCGAGCTCACCGAGCGCGGCACGATGATCATCTACGGGCGCTCGGACGCGACGCTCAACCCCGGCGGGGTGCGCATCGGCACCGCCGAGATCTACCGCGTGGTCGAGCGCATCGACGAGGTCGAGGAGTCGGTGGCCATCGGCCAGCTCTGGCCGCCGGACAATCCCACCGATACGCGCGTCGTGCTGTTCGTCAAGCTACGGCCGGGCTACTCGCTCGATCAGCACCTCGAGGACCGCATCCGCGCCGACATCAAGCGCAGTGCCTCGCCGCGGCACATGCCAGCGCGCATCGTGCAGGTGCCGGACATCCCGCGTACCAAGAACGGCAAGGTGGTCGAGCTCGCGGTGAAGGCCGTGGTGCATGGCATGCCGGTGCCGAACACCGACGCGCTCGCGAATCCCGAGGCGCTCGACTACTTCAGGAACGTCGAGGAACTCTCGAGCTAGCGCATCACCTCGCCGATCCGTTCGCGGCGATCGAGGTCAGAGACAAATTCCTCGAGCTCCGGGCCGAGTGCATCGCGCGCCGAGACCACACCGACGGGCCGGTCCTGGTCCACCACCGGCACGTGGCGAAAGCCGCCCTCGTGCATCAGGTGCAGCGCATGGCCAAACGGCCGGTCGGCCGTAATGGTGCGCGGGTTCGCGGTCATCACTTCGGCGAGGCGCGTCTTCTCCGGGTCGCGGCCTTCGGCGATGACCCGGAACAGTGCATCGCGCTCGGTAAAGATGCCGGCAAGCCGGGCACCGTCGAGCACCAGCAGGGCGCCGATGCGCTTCTCCTTCATCAGGCGCGCGGCCTGGGCGACGGTGAGCTCGCTTGTTGCAGTGACGGGGATTTGGTTGCCGATAATGCTGCGAACGGGTCGTTGCGGCATGGCGTCCTCCTCTCGCAGCACTTTACACTCCTCGCTTCAACTTTCGTAGATCGGAACGCGTCATGACCAGCCTGGCAGGAAAAGTCGCCGTAGTCACCGGCTCGACCAGCGGCATCGGCCTCGGCATCGCCCGGGCGCTCGGCGGCGCAGGCGCCGACCTGGTGCTGAACGGCTTCGGCGAGCCGGCCGCGATCGAGGCGCTGCGAGCTGCGCTGGCCAAGGAATTCAAGGTGCGCGCTCACTACGACGGCGCCGACATGAGCAAGCCCGCGGAAGTGCGCCGGCTGATCGAGCGCGCCACCGCCGAGCTCGGGCGCGTCGATATCGTGGTGAATAACGCCGGCATCCAGCACGTCGCACCGATGGAGGAATTCCCCGATGAGCGCTGGGATGCGGTGCTGGCGATCAATCTCTCGGCGAGCTTCCACACCATCAAGGCGGCGCTGCCGCAGATGAAGAAGCGCGGTTGGGGACGCATCATCAATATCGCCTCGGCCCACGGGCTGGTCGCCTCGGCGGACAAGGTCGCCTATGTCTCCGCCAAGCACGGCCTGGTCGGCATGACCAAGGTCGCGGCGCTCGAGACCGCGGGCACCGGCATCACCTGCAATGCAATCTGTCCCGGCTGGGTGCTGACGCCGCTGGTGCAGAAGCAGATCAACGAGCTCGCGCGGCGCGAGAACATTCCCGAGGCCGAGGCGAAGCGTCGCTTGCTTGCCGAGAAGCAGCCGTCCGGCGAATTCGTCACGCCGGAACAGATCGGCGCGCTCGCGCTCTATCTCTGCTCGGACGCGGCGGCGCAGATTCGCGGCGCGGCGCTCTCGATCGACGGTGGCTGGACCGCGCAGTAAAGCTTTTCTCATCTGAAGCATCAACGCGGCTCATGTTTCGGGCCGCTAACATCGTCCCATGCAGCAGCGATATTTCCAGGCTCTCGGCAACGGCAGCTTTCATCGCATCGCCTACACCGACTGGGGCCATGTCGGCAATCCGCATGTCGTGCTCTGCGTGCATGGCCTTGCGCGCAACAGCCGCGACTTCGACTATCTCGCCGCCGCGCTGACGCCCGAATGCCGCGTCGTCTGCATGGACGTCGCCGGACGCGGCGAGAGCGAATGGCTCGACAACAAGTCCGAGTACACCTTCTCGACCTACCAGAACGACGCCGCCGCGATGCTGGCATGCGCCACCGCTC
This sequence comes from Burkholderiales bacterium, assembly GCA_036394655.1. Classification (GTDB taxonomy): domain Bacteria; phylum Pseudomonadota; class Gammaproteobacteria; order Burkholderiales; family SG8-39; genus SCGC-AG-212-J23. Next base: position 1,495 of record DASWER010000286.1, on the reverse strand, counting down.
CGGTCGGCAACAACAACGTGGAGCGAAAAGTAGACTGGGTCGGCACCTCGATGGGCGGGCTGATCGGGCTGTTCCTCGCGGCGAAGAAGCATTCGCCGATCCGGCGCCTGGTGCTGAACGACGTCGGTGCGCTGATTCCGTGGAGCGCGCTGTTCCGCATGAAGGGCTACATCACCCGCGGGCGGCGCTTCTCCAGCGAGGACGAGGTGGAAACCTATCTTCGCAAAGTGTGTGCGCCTTTCGGGCCGCTCACCGACGAGCAGTGGCGCCACATGGCGCGTCACGGGGCACGGCGCGACGCCGACGGCTCGTTCGAGCTGCGTTACGACCCGGCGATCGGCGAGGGGCTCCACGGCCACATTGATCAGGAATTCCCGATCGGCCCCGATCTGCTGCGCGGCATCGACCTGTGGAACGTGTGGAGCAAGCTCGAGTGCCCGACGCTCGTGCTGCACGGCGCGGATTCCGAGGTCCTGCTGCCGGCGACGCTGGCGGAAATGCGCAGCCGCAAGCCCGACGTCGAAATCGCCGAGTTCGCCGGCGTCGGCCATGCACCGGCGCTGATGAGCGAGGAGCAGATTCGCGTGGTGAAGGACTTTCTGCTGCGATGAAGGCGCTGCTTGCGCTGTTCATCGCCACCGTCCAGGCGGCAGCGCCGCTGCCCGCCTTGCACGCCGAGCGCAGCGGCATCACCGCCTCCGGTGTTTCCTCCGGCGGCAGCATGGCGGTGCAACTGCAGGTCGCGCATTCGGCGAGCGTCGCGGGCGTCGGCGTCCTCGCCGGCGGTCCTTATTACTGCGCGCAGGGCAGCCTGTTCACCGCGCTCTACAACTGCATGACGCCGGGATTCTGGACGCCGGTGACGCGGCCGTCGCTCCTGAAGATCGAAACCGATGTGCTGGCCTCGAGCGGGCGCATCGATGCCACTGCGCATCTCGCCAAGTCGCGTGCGTGGCTTTTCAGCGGGCGCAACGATCGCACGGTGTATCCGCAGGTGGTGGAGGCACTGCAGAGTTTCTACGCCGGCTATAAAGCCGAGGTGCTTCTGGTGGCGGACAAGCCGGCGGGCCACGGCATGGTCACCACTGAGCACGGCAACGCTTGCGGCACGACTGCACCGCCGTTCATCAACGATTGCCGTTACGACGCTGCGGGCGAGCTGCTCAACTTCCTGCTGGGCAAGCTCGCTGCGCCGGCGGCGAAGGAAAGCGGCCGGCTGATGCGCTTCGACCAGAACGCGTATGCGCAAGGCGACGCGAAAGCGATCGCCATGGACGAGACCGGCTTCCTCTATGTACCGCAGCGCTGCGCCGCCGAGCGCTGCCGCGTGCATGTGGCGTTCCACGGCTGCCGGCAGGGCGCCGCGGAGATCGGCGAGCGCTTCGTGCGCGAGGCGGGCTACAACCGCTGGGCCGAGGCGAACGGTCTCATCGTGCTCTACCCGCAGGCGATCAAGCGCTTTAGCCCGGCGGTGTTCAATCCGCGCGGCTGCTGG
>DASWER010000285.1:0-1718 GCA_036394655.1 Burkholderiales bacterium | reverse complement strand
TGATGTTGAACTCGACGCCGAGCATGTTGGGATTCACCTCGAGCGCTTTTCTGAACCAGGCGAGCGCCTCCTCGTAGCGCTCGAGCTCGAAGTAGATCTGCCCGAGCCCCGAGAGCGCGCCGAAGTGGCCCGGGTTGCGGCGAGCACCTGGTCGCAGTCGGCGATGGAGCGCTGGTAGTCCCCGGCGAGGAAGTAGACGGTGGCGCGCTTGTTCCATCCTTCCGCGAAGTCGGGCTTGCGCTTGACGATCTCCGAGAAGCTGGCGATCGCCGCCTTGTGCTGTCCGGCCTGCATTTGCTCGACGCCGCGCGCCATCAGCGCATCGATCGCGGCTTCGCCCGAGCGGCTCCATAGCGCCCACAGGCCGCGCTCGGCGTATTCCCGCACGAGGGCGCTCTCGTCGCGCAGCCGCTCGTGCAGCAGCGGCGCATCGGCCATGCCACCGTAATTTGCAAGCCAGACGATAGCTTCCATACGCACCGTGGTCTCGGCGTTGGATAGCGCGGCAAGCGCTTGCTCTCGCGACTTTGGCGGCTCGGGGAATGCGGGCGCCGCGGCGAGTGTTAGCGCTGCGACAAGGAGTACGATTCGAATCCTGGAAAGGGAGAGCACCATGAACCTGAAATCGACACTGGCCATCTTAGCGCTACTGGTCGCGGCGAATACCACCGTAGCCGCGGATTCCTCGTCGCCCGCCGTGCGCAGCGATCCGGTGATGGAGCGCTATTCCGCAGTAAGCGAGAAGCAAGATTGGAAGAGCGCCGCCGGCGTCATGCGCGACGCTCTGGCCGCGAACCCCAATAACGCCGACTACCACAACCTGTATGCCTATTCCCTGCGGCGCAGCGGCACCTCGGACATGGATCAGGTGTTCAAGCACTACAACGAGGCGCTGCGCATCGATCCCAAGCACAAGGGCGCGCACGAGTACCTCGGCGAGGCCTACCTGATGGTCGGCAACGTCGCCAAGGCGAAGGAGCACCTGCAGTCGCTCGACAAGATCTGCTTCTTCGGCTGCAGCGAATACAGCGATCTCAAGCGCGCCATCTCGGAGCACGAGAGCAAGGCGAAGTAATTCGAATTAGCGCCCGAGCCTGTCGATCAGCTTGCCGTAGTACGCGTTTTCAACCCGCGTCCTGAGCAGCGCGAGCTTGCGCACAGCCTTCGTGCGCGCCTGTCCGTCTAGGTCGTCGACTTCCGGCGCGTAGCCCGCGTTCTTGAGGATGCGATAGGCGAGGCGCAGCTCTTCGGGCACCAGCGGATCTCAGCGATCTTGCGTTCCGCGAGAAGATCGAACATGTCAGTAGCCGACGGCGGCGCCGTCGCTGCGCGGATCATGGCCGCCGCGGCGCGTGCCGTCGGTGTCGATGGTGATGCCGTGGGCGTGGCCGGCGAGCTCGTTCCAGTCGCCCCAGCGGTCGACGAGATGGCCGCGGCGCTCGAGCTCGTCGATGGTGCCGCGCGGATAGCGCGCCTCGATGTGCAGCGTGTCGCGCGCCTCGCCGAGCGCGAAGCGGCCCGAGAGCCAGCGCGGATCACTGACTGCCTGCTGGATATCGCGGCCGTAATCGATCATCGCGACGTAAGCCTGGAGCTGGATCTGCGGCTGGCCGTCGGCGCCCATGCAGCCGAGCACCGCCCAGAGTTTCTCCTCCTTGAACGCCAGCGAGGCAATCAGCGTGTGCAGCGGCACCTTGCCGGGCTCGAGGCGGTTGGGA
>DASWER010000284.1:0-2385 GCA_036394655.1 Burkholderiales bacterium | reverse complement strand
CCGCCGGCGACGTTCACCAGGATATCGATGCGCCCGCCGAAGGCGTCGAGCGCCTTCTTCACCATCGCCTCGATCTGCGCCGGCTCGGTGACGTCGCACTGAACCTCGATGGCCTTGCGGCCCATGCCGAGAACCTGCTTGGTCACTGGCGCGACCGCCGCCATGTCGCGCCCGGCGAGGCACAGGTCGACACCCTCGCGCGCGAGCGCGAGCGTGATCGCCGCGCCCATGCCCTTGGCCGGGCCGGTGACGATCGCGACTTTGCCTTTGAGACCGAGGTCCATGGCTACATCGAAAATTCGTTCTTGCGCATCGCCCATCCGGTCATGCGGCTCTCGAGGAACGCGAACACCGCGTAGAGCGCGATGCCAAGAAACGCGAGGATGAACAAGCCCGCGAACACCAGCGGCACATCGATGTTGGACGAGGCGATGATCATCATGTTCCCGATGCCGCGGTTGGCGGCCACCGTCTCGGAGATCACGGTGCCGACGAAAGCGAGCGTGATGGCGATCTTGAGCGATGCGAAGAGATAAGGCATCGAGCGCGGCAGGCCGACGCCCCACAGGATGTCGGCCTTCGAGGCGCCGAGCGCGCGCAGCACGTCCTCGAGCTCGGGCTCGGTGGTCGCGAGGCCGGTGGCGACGTTGACCACCACCGGAAAGATGCAGATCACGAGCGAGGTGATGACCGCGGGCACCGTGCCCGAGCCGAACCAGATGACGAGGATCGGCACCACCGCCACCTTGGGAATCGAGTAGAAGCCCACCAGCAGCGGATACATGGCGTCGTACACCAGGCGCGAGGAGCCGATCGCGATGCCGAGCAGCGTGCCGACGATCACCCCGCCGATGAAGCCGATCACGGTGGTCATCAGCGTCTGCGTGGCGTGCGGCAGCAGCGCGTCCCAGCGCTTCACCAGCACCGCGAAGATCTGCGAGGGCAGCGGCAGCACGAACTCCTTCACGCCGAACAGGCGGCACAGCAGCTCCCACATCACGAACATGCCGAGGATCACGAGCCAGGGCAGCGCGCGGCGCAGGAAGGTCTTTCTTATCAAACCAGAGCCTCCTGCCGCGCTTCGCTGATTTCGTTGCGCAGCGCGTGGTTGAGGGCGACGAACTCCTCGCTAAAGGTCATGTCGAGCGTGCGCGGCCGCGGGAAGCCGACGTCGTGGCTGGCGACGATGCGGCCCGGCCGCGCGCTCATCACGAAGATGCGGTCGGCGAGATAGGCCGCCTCGCGCAAGTCGTGCGTGACGAGGATCACCGTCGGCCGGCGCAGCATCCACAGCTCCTGCAGCGTGGCCCAGAGATCCTCGCGCGTGAACGCGTCGAGCGCGCCGAACGGCTCGTCGAGCAGCAGGAGCTCCGGCTCGTGGATCAGCGCGCGGCACAGCGAGGCGCGCTGCTGCATGCCCCCGGAGAGCTGCCACGGATGGCGCTTCTCGAAGCCTGCCAGCCCCACGGTCTTGAACAGCGCCCGCGCCCGCTCCTCGTACTCGCCGCGCTTTTCCCTGAACTGGCTGCGGTAGGGCTGGACGATCTTCAGCGGCACGAGGACGTTGTCGATCGCCGAGAGCCAGGGAAGCATGGTGGGATTCTGGAACGCCATGCCGACGATCTTCACCGGCCCGGCGACCTCCCGGGCGTTGACTTCGACCCGCCCGCGCACCGGCTTCAGCAGCCCGGAGACCAGCTTGAGGATGGTCGACTTGCCGCAGCCCGAAGGGCCGACGATGGCGGCGAACCCGCCCTTCGCGATGTCGAGGCTCGTCCCCTTGAGCGCCAGCGTGCCCTCGCCATCTCCTTGCTGATAGACGAGGTCGACGTCGTCGAGGCGGACGAACCGCTGCGTCATTTCAAATCGCGCTCGGCGCGCGGCGGCAGGAACGCCCGCGTGAAGACCTCGTCGCTCGACGGCGTTCGCGGCAGCTTGAGGTTGTCCACCAGCAGCTCGATGCCCTTTTTCAGGCGCTCCGGGTCGACATCGCCGATGCCGATCTTCTTCATCTCCGAGGACAGCACCTCGTACTGGATGGTCTGCAGCAGGCGCTCCTTCTCCACCTCGCGCTTGAGCAGCGGCTCGCGCTTCATCACCGCGTCCATTCCAGGCTCAGGGTTTGCGCGGACTTCGTGGAACGCCTTGTTGATGGCGCGCACCAGGCCGCGCACGGCTTCGGGCTTTTCCTTCGCCAGTTTCTGCGAGACCACGACCGAGTTGGAATAAAGCGGCAGGCCATGGTCGGCGTAGAAGATGAAATGCAGCTCCTTCGCCGGATCGACGCCGATCGCCTTGGCCGAGAACCAGATGGTCTGCAGGAAGCCGAAGGCGGCGTCGATCTGGCCGCGCATCAGCATCTGCTCGCGCAGGTTGGCGGTCATG
>DASWER010000283.1:0-2889 GCA_036394655.1 Burkholderiales bacterium | reverse complement strand
AGCACCGGCCCCCGCGCTAGCCGAGCCTTCGGCAGCGGCGCTCGGAGCAGCGGCACCGCCGCCTGCCGCGCCACCCGGGCCCGCGGACTCTTCGGCCGCTGCGGCCGGCGCAGCTTGCGCAACGAGCAGCTCCTGATCCGTCGCCTCTGCAGCCGCGGAATCGGCCGGGACTTCGTCCTCGGGCCGTTTGCGCAGCTTCGCATCCGGCTTTTTCGATGCAATGGGGTTTTCCGCCGACGGCGATCCGTGGACCGGGCTGCTGTTCATTTGGGCTTCCCTACGTTGGAGTTGGTACCACGATTGTAGGAAGCCGGGATGACGCCTTGCCTTGCTCCGGGACCGTCCGCCGTGGGCCTTTAGGTACTGCCTCGGCGTTTACTGTTTAACAATCCGCTCAGCGTTCCTTGAACGCCTCGGTCAGCGTCTTGGTCACCGGCTTCAGCAGGTAGGTGAGCAAGGTGCGCTGCCCGGTGCGGATGTCGACCTGCGCAATCATCCCGGGCAGCACTTCGATCGGTCGCCCGGTGCGGGTCACCGGTCCCGGGGTGGTGGTACGGATATGCACGCGATAGTAGGTCGCCGCGGGGCTGTCGCCCCTCTGGCTCTCGTCGCGCATGCTGTCCGCGCTGACGTAGGTGACCTCGCCGTCGACGATGCCGAATACCGTGTAGTCATAGGCATCGAACTTGATGGTGGCCTTCAGGCCCGGGCGGATGAGCGCGATGTCGCGCGGCAACACCTTCGCCTCGACGATCAGCTGGTCGTCCACCGGCACCACCTGCAGGAGCTCGTCGCCCGCGCGCAAGACGCCGCCGAGCGTGGTGAACTTCACGTTCTTGACGATGCCGCTCGCGGGCGAGCTCACCACCGAGTTGGCGAGCTGCTGGCGCTTCTGCGTGGCCTGCTGCTCTACCTGCTCGTAGTCTTCGCGCACCTTCGCCAGCTCGGCGCTCACGTCCTGGATGTACTTGTTGCGACGGTTGGCAAGCGCGCCCTCCGCCTCGGTCGCGGCGCGCCGCGCGCGCAGCAGCTCGACCTGGCTCGCATCGCCCGAGGCGACCAGGCGCTCGACCATGGCGAGCTCGTCGCGCGCGAGCCGCGCGACGTCCGCGAGCGCCTGCAGCTCCGCGGCGAGCCCCTTGCGGCGCTCGCGGTACAGCGAGTGCTGGAGCTGCACCACCGCCGGGAAGCGCTTGGTCAGCTCCGGCTGGAACTGCGGCTCCGCGTCGCCAAGCTCGGCCTCGAGCCGCGTCAGCGTCGCGCGCTGCGAGGTGCGCTTGGCCTCGGTTTCCTGCAGCGAGGCGCGCGTGCGGGTCTCGTCGAACACGGCGAGCACGTCGCCTTTGCGCACCCGGTCGCCCTCGTGAACGCGAAGCTGCTCGAGCACGCCGCCGTCGACCGACTGAATCACCTGGACCCGGCTGCTGGCGATGACGGTGCCGCTCGCGCGGGTCGACTCGTCGATCACCGAGCGGTGCGCCCACGCGACCAGCGCCGCGAGCGCGACCGTGACCGACCACAGCAAAATCGAGGGGAGCCTCATGCCGCCAGCGCCGAGCTCGAATCGTTGCGCTGCCCGGCGCGCTCCGCGTTGGTCCTCAATGCGAGCAGCACGCGGTCGCGCTCGCCGTCCAGCACGATGCGGCCTTGCTGCATGACGATGATGCGGCTGGCGAACGGGATCGCCGCGGGCCGGTGCGTGGCGATCAGCAGGATGTCGCGCGGCGCAAGGCGCCGCACCAGGACCTGGAGCGCGTGATTCTCGAAAGCCTGGTCGAGCGCGGCGGTGGGCTCGTCGAGCAGCCACACGCGCGGCCGGCGCAGCACGAGGCGCGCGATGCCCGCCATCTGGCGCTGACCGCCCGAGAGCCCGCTACCGCCTTCCGAGATCTCGCGATCCAGCCCGCGCGGATGGTCGCGCACCAGCGCATCGAGGCCGAGCTCGCGCACCACGGATACGAGCAGTTCGTCGGCAACGGTTCCGGAAAGATCGAGGTTCTCGCGCAGCGTGCCGCGGAAGAGCTGCACTTCCTGCGGCAGGTAGGCGACGAGGCTGCGCACCAGCTCGGCGTCGAGCAGCGTGACGTCGACGCCGCCGACCAGCGCCCTGCCTTGCGCGGGCCGGTACAACCCGGACAAGAGCCTCAGGAGCGTGGATTTTCCCGATCCGGGAGGTCCCAGCAGCACCACGCGCTCACCTTCGGCGATGCGCAGCGCCGGCACGTCGACCTGCGGCACCGGCACGTTGGCGTAGAAGAAACGCGCGCCCTCGAGCACCAGCTCGTGGCCGAGGTCCGCCGGGGCGAGCAGCGCCGTGCCCGGCTCGCGCTCGGGCGGCAGATCGAGCACCGCGTCCACCGCGCGCAGCGATTGCGAGGCCTGCTGCGCCTGCGTGATCAGCGCCACGCCGCTCGCGATCGGGCCGATGACCCGGCTGCCGAGCATGGTGCAGGCCACCAGCCCGCCGACGGTGAGCGAGCCCGATTCCACCAGGTACACGCCGACCAGCACGACGCCGACGTAGGCGGCGCTGCCAAGCGTCTGCGCGACCGTCGCAGCGCTCGCCATGGCGCCGCGCGCGCGCAGGCTCATGGCGGCGATCTCTGCGGTCGCCGCGCGCCAGCGCTCGGCGAAGCGCCAGCCGGCGCCGAACGCCTTGATGGTCTCCGCGCCCTGGATCGACTCGACCAGCAGGCCGTTGCGGCGGAAACCCACCTCGAGCTGCCGCCGCGACAGCGCGTTCAGCTTCGCGGCCGCCACCAGAGCGGCCGCCAGGGCGCCGAGCGCGAGGGGCACGTAGACCCAGGCGATCGGACCCGCGATGAACGCAATGATCCCGGCAAACAGCAGCGCGAAGGGCACTTCGGCCAGCGTGAAGAGCACGCTCGA
>DASWER010000282.1:0-2107 GCA_036394655.1 Burkholderiales bacterium | reverse complement strand
CGGGCGAGGCCGTTCGGCTCGACGATCAGGAACAGGATGATCAGAGCGCCGAAGATCATGGCTTCGGTATTGGAGACCACGGCATGCGACATCTCGATGCCGAGCGCGTGCTCCAGCCATTTCGAAGCGAGGTTGAGGAAGATCGGGAATAGGGTGATGAATGCCGCGCCCAGGAACGACCCCAGGATCGAGCCCACCCCGCCGATGATGATCATGAACAGCACGCGGAACGAGAGATCGAGGGTGAAGGCCTCCGGCTCGACGGTGCCGAGGTAGGTGTAGGCGTAGAGCGCCCCGGCGACGCCGCAATAGAACGAGCTGATAGCGAAGGCCAGCAGCTTGGTCTTCATCATCGGAATGCCGATCACGCTCGCCGCGACGTCCATGTCGCGCACCGCCATGAAGGCGCGCCCGGTCTCGCTGCGCATCAGATTCTTCGCCGCGAGTGCCATCACGGCCACGACGCCGAGCGTCAGGAGATATTTGGCCTCCGGTGTGACGATGGGGTAGCCGAAGAGCTGGATCTGCTGCGCGCTGATCACGCCCGAAGAGCTGTAATTGGAAAACCAGCCGACGCGATTCAGCGCCCACAGCACGAAGAACTGGCAGGCGAGCGTCGCCACCGCGAGATAGAAGCCCTTGATGCGCAGGCTCGGCAAGCCGAACACGATGCCCACGGCGGCGGCGCTCAGCCCGCCGACGATGAAGCCGCCGAGGATCGGCATGTGCGGCACGCGCAGCATCGCGTTGTACGCCATGAACGCGCCGATGCCCATGAAGGCGGCCGTGCCGAGGGACAGCTGGCCGGCGTAGCCGGTGAGGATGTTCAGGCCGAGCGCGGCGAGCGCCAGGATCAGAAACGGCGTCAGGATCGCCGAGAGCCAGTACTGGTCGCCAAAGAGTGGCACGGCGACGAACGCGACCACCAGCAGCGCCGCCATCGCGATGCGGTCCTGGCGGATCGGGAAGATCTGCTGGTCTTCGGCGTAGGTGGAGCGGAACTGGCCCGCTTCGCGATAGAGCATCGATCAGACCCGGTCGATGTGCTTTTCGCCGAACAGGCCCTCGGGCCGCACCAGCAGGAAAAGCAGCGCCACCACGTACGCGAACCAGCTCTCGATGCCGCCGCCGACATACGGCCCGAGGTAGACCTCGGCGACTTTCTCGCTCGCGCCGATGATCAGGCCGCCGATGATCGCGCCGGCGATCGACTCGAAGCCGCCGAGGATCAGCACCGGCAGCGCTTTCAGTGCGACGAAGGTGAGCGCGTATTGCACGCCGTTACGCACGCCCCACATCACGCCGGCGACCAGCGCGACGAACCCGGCCGTGGCCCAGACGATGGCCCAGATGTGCTGCAGCGGGATGCCGACCGCGAGCGCTGCCTGATGGTCATCCGCTACTGCGCGCAGCGCGCGGCCGATCCGGGTCTTCTGAAACAGTAGCGCGAGCACCGCCACCAGCACGCCAGCGACGAAGGCCGCGAAGAGGTCGAACTGGCTGATGTTCATGTTCCACTTCTCGGACAGCCATTCGATCGGCACGTCGGGGATGCCGAGCTCCAGGCCATGCGGCTGCGACCCCCAGAGCAGCTGAGACAAGCCTTCCAGCACGAAGGTAAGGCCGATCGTCGCCATGAAGAGCGTGATCGGCGGCTGGTTGATGAGCGGGCGCAGCACGATGCGTTCGGTGAGGATGCCGAGCAGCACCATCGCCGCGAGCGTCACGGCGAGCGCGAGCCAGATGTTCCAGCCGCGCTCCATCAGCGAGACGAAGGTGAGAGCCGCGAAGAACACCATCGCGCCCTGCGCGAAATTGAAGACGCCTGAAGCCTTGTAGATCAGCACGAAGCCCAGGGCGACGAGGGCATACATGACGCCCGCGAGCAGGCCGCCGATCACGACTTCCAGAAAGAAGGTCATGCGTGCGCTACGCCCAGGTAAGCATCTATCACCTTCTGATCGCTGCGCACCGCGTCCGGCGTGCCGTCGGCGATCTTGCGGCCGTAATCGAGCACCACCACGCGATTGGAGATGTCCATTACCACGCCCATGTCGTGCTCGATCAGCACGATGGTGGTGCCGAAGTGATCGTTGACGTCGAGGAT
>DASWER010000281.1:0-54602 GCA_036394655.1 Burkholderiales bacterium | reverse complement strand
TGCAGAAGGCGCGACGCTGTACGTCAACCTCGAGCCGTGCAATCACCATGGCCGCACGCCGCCGTGCGTCGATCTCCTGCTGGGCGCAAAAGTGGCGCGTGTGGTGGCAGCGATGCGCGATCCGAATTCGCAGGCCGCTGGAGGCGCCGAGCGCCTGGCCGCCGCGGGCATCCGATTCGAGCACGGGCTGCTGGAAGACGAGGCGCGCGAGCTCAACATCGGCTTCATCTCGCGCGTGACGCGCGGACGGCCGTGGGTGCGCCTGAAAGTCGCGGCCACGCTCGACGGGCGCACTGCACTCCCCGACGGGCGCTCGCAATGGATCACGGGGCCGGAGGCGCGCCGCGACGGGCACCGCTGGCGCGCGCGGGCGAGCGCGATCCTGACCGGCATCGGTACGGTGCGCGCCGATAATCCGCAGCTCACGGTGCGCGATGTCGACACGCCGCGCCAGCCGCTGCGCGTCATCGTCGACAGCCGCCTGGAGACGCCGCCCGAAGCGCGCATCTTGCCGGCCCTGGTGTTCTCGGCCCACCCCGGCAACCTTGCCGGTGCCGAAGTGGTGCCGCTGCCCAATGCGGCAGGCAAGGTCGACCTGCCGCGCATGCTGGAGGTCCTGGCACAGCGCGGCGTGAACGAGCTGCAGGTCGAAGCGGGCTTCCGGCTGAACGGCTCGCTGGTGCGCGAGGGCTGCGTCGACGAGTTCCTGGTCTACCTCAACCCGAGCTTTCTGGGCGACCAGGCGCAGGGCATGCTCGATCTGCCGCTCGCGGGCTCGCTCGGCGAGCGGCTGCGCCTGCGCGTGGTCTCGCTCGAGCGGCTAGGCGACGACCTGCGCCTGCTGGCGCGCCCCGCTGCCGCCGCTGTCGCCACATAGCGCGGCTCTCAGGATCTCGACCGCCACGCGCGCGGTTCGGCGGCTGGGATCGAGCCGCGGGCTGTACTCCACCAGCTCGACTGCGACGAGGTCGGGACGCCCGCCGATGCGCTCCAGCGCCTTGGTCAGCTCGGCGCCGGCGACGCCGTCGGGCACCGGCGTGCCCACGCCCGGCGCCTCATCGGGGGAGACGACATCGAGATCGATGCTGACGCCGAACGCGGCGGTGCCGCGTGTGGCGATGGCGAGCGCCTCGTCGAGCACCGCGGCGATGCCGCGGCTGCGGATCTCGTCCATATAGATGACGCGCACGCCCAGGCGCTCGAGCCGCTCGCGCTCCTCCGGCTCGAAGCTGCGCACGCCGATGAGCGCGACATGGCGCGGGTCGATCACGCCGGTGGCGAGGCCGTAAAGCGGGTCGTCGTCCTGCCCGAGCAGCCACGCGAGCGGCATGCCATGCAGGCGCCCGGTGTGGCTGGTGCGCGGCGTATGGGCGTCCATATGCGCGTCGACCCAGACCAGGCCGAGCTCGCCCTCGGTGGCGCGCGCTACGCCGGTCCAGGTACCGCCGGCACAGCTGTGATCGCCGCCGAGCACGCAAGGCAGGCGGCCGCGGCGCAGCGACTCGGCGACCGCCGAAGCGAGCAGCCCGCAAAGCTTGCTCACGGCGAGCTGCTTGCGCCGCTCGGTGAACGTGGGAGAAAGGATCGGCCCGGCGCGCACCGGCACGCCGCAGCGCTGCAATTGCTCGACCAGCAGCGGGATGAGTACCGCCGGCGCTTCCGCACAGCCCGGCTCGGGACCGCCCAGTCCCCAGGCCGCGCCGATCAGTTCGACTTGTCGTGGCATCTCTACGTCGCGCTCGATGAACCGCTACAGCTCTGCCCGAACGGCCGATAGCTTGCAGGTGTCGAAGCATAATGCGACCCGAGACGCAGCGCTGGCAGGACTGGGCAAGCTTCGCGCTTGGCCTGTGGCTCGCCGTTTCGCCCTGGCTGGCCGACTATGCGGCGCACGACGTCGCCACCGCCAACGCGGCCATCTGCGGCATCCTGCTCGCGCTCACCGCGCACTTCGGCTTCAGCTTCGATCACCTGAGCACCGAATGGCTGAATCTCGGCGGCGGACTCTGGGTCGCCGCCTCGCCTTTCGTCCTCGGCTTCGAGGGCCATCACCTCGCCGCGGTCAATGCCATCGCGGTGGGCACGTTCATCGCGCTGCTCTCGGCGTGGGCGCTCGAGCTGGATCGCGAGCTGGGCAGGCTTTGGCATAGGTTCGTCGCCGGGCATTAAGGGGTCGATGCGGGGTTAGACCGCGCTTTTGCGCTACCCTCCGCGCAATGTTCACGGGGATTGTGCAGGCGGTGGGCAAGATCGTGCGCCTCGCCCCCCTGGAAATCGATTGCGGCGGTCTCGATCTGGCCGGCGTCGCCGTCGGCGACTCGATTTGCGTCCAGGGGGTTTGCCTCACGGTCACGGCGCTTACGCACAGCGGGTTCACCGCTGATGTCTCGGCGGAAACACGCAGGGTCACCGCCGGGCTCGACCGCGCCGGCGGCAGCGTGAACCTCGAGAAATCGCTCGCGCTCGGGGCGCCGCTCGGCGGCCATCTGGTCACCGGCCATGTCGACGGGGTGGGCGAGGTCCTGAGTTTTGCCGACGGCGTCCTGCGCATCCGCGTGCCGCGCGAGATTGAGCGCTTTGTTGCGCGTAAAGGCTCGATCTGTGTCGATGGCGTTAGCCTCACCGTGAACGGTGTCGATGGCGACGTCTTCGATGCCATGCTGATCCCGCACACCCTCAGCGTCACCACGCTCAAGCGCCTCGCCGCAGACAGTCGGGTGAACCTCGAGGTAGATCTCGTCGCGCGCTACGTCGAGCGCCTGCTGTCCGCCCAGCGCTAGCCCCATCCTTACAAGGTTGAGACGTCCTTACACGGCGAACTGCCGCTTTTCAGCGTCGACGCTGCGGCACGACGGTTGCATCCGCGCGGCCGTATGCCTGTGCGGAGCCCGAAGTGGCCGTTCACGCCGGCTGCCATCGAGAACTCGCCCGACGAATGGGGCGGGGTCTACGTGCTGTGGCGCGGCGACACCCTGCTCTTCATCGGCTCGGCGCCCGACCGCGGCCGCAGCATCAAGGCCGACCTGCTCGCGCACCAAAAGGGCGAGCGCGGTTCCTGCACGCAGGAGGCCACGCATTACGGCTGGGAGCTGTCGCAGGACCCAAAGCAGCGCGAGCTCGAGCTCTTGCAGGAATACGTAGACCGCCACCGCTCCTATCCGCGGTGTAACGAGAAAAGGTAAGCCGTTCGACGGTTAGGATGCGCGCCGATGAGCCGCATCCGATTCGACGAAGGCTTGCCGATCAATGCGCGGCGAGAGGAGATCCAGGCTGCCGTCGAACGCCACCCGGTGCTGATCGTCTGCGGCGAGACCGGCTCTGGCAAGACCACGCAGCTGCCGAAAATGCTGCTCGAGATGGGTCGTGGCAAAAGCGGTCGCATCGGCCATACCCAGCCGCGGCGCATCGCTGCTCGCTCGGTCGCGGCGCGCATCGCCGAAGAGCTCGGCACCGAGCTGGGTGGCGTGGTGGGCTGCAAGGTGCGCTTCCACGACCAGGTCGGCAGCCGCACCGCCATCAAGCTGATGACCGACGGCATCCTGCTCGCCGAGACGCAGGGCGACCGCGAGCTGCGTGAGTACGACTCGATCATCCTCGACGAGGCGCACGAGCGCAGCCTGAACATCGACTTCCTGCTGGGCTACATGAAGCGCCTGGTCGCGCGGCGTCCGGAGCTGCGCGTGGTGGTCACCTCCGCGACCATCGACGCCGAGCGCTTCTCGCGCCACTTCGACGGCGCGCCGGTGATCGAGGTTTCCGGCCGCCTCTATCCGGTCGAGATGCGCTACCGGCCGGTGGGCGGCGACTCCGAGGACACCACGCGCGACGAGGAGGAAGCCGCGCTCGCCGAGGCGGTCGACGAGCTCTGCCGCGAGGGACCCGGCGACGTGCTGGTGTTTCTCCCGGGTGAGCGCGAGATCCGCGACGCCGCCGACACGCTGCGCCGGCGCGGGCCGCGCAATGTAGAGCTGCTGCCGCTGTACGCGCGCCTCACGAGCGCCGAGCAGGACCGGGTGTTCAAGCCCGCGGGGGCGCGCCGCGTGGTGCTTGCCACCAACGTCGCCGAGACCTCGCTCACCGTGCCGCGCATCCGCTACGTCGTCGACACCGGCGATGCGCGCGTCAAGCGCTACAGCTACCGCAACAAGGTCGAGATGCTGCGCGTCGAGCCGATCTCGCAGGCGGCGGCCAAGCAGCGCGCCGGGCGTTGCGGGCGCGTGGCGAATGGCGTCTGCATTCGCCTGTACTCCGAGGACGACTTCGCCAAGCGCCCGGCCTTCACCGACCCGGAGCTGCTGCGCTCCTCGCTCGCTTCGGTGATCCTGCGCGCGAAGAACCTGGGGCTCGGCGAGGTGGCCGATTTCCCGTTCCTCGATCCGCCGAGTGCGCGCGCCATCGCCGACGGCTATGCGCTGCTTGTGGAGCTCGGCGCCGTCGATGACTCCCTGGAATTGACGGACGTTGGAAAAGAGCTGGCGCGGCTGCCGCTCGATCCGCGCATCGGCCGCATGCTGGTCGCGGCGCGCGAGGAGCGCTGCCTCGACCAGGTCATGCTCATCGCCGGCGCGCTCTCGGTGCAGGATCCGCGCGAGCGCCCGCTCGACAAGGCGGCGGCCGCGGACGAGCGCCACGCGCGCTTCGCGCATGAGCGCTCAGATTTTCTCGCCTTCCTGAACCTGGCCAAGCTGTTCGAGCACAAGATGGAAAAGGCCTGCCGGGAGAACTTCCTGTCCGTTCCGCGCATGCGCGAATGGCGCGACGTCACCGCGCAGCTCGCGCGCACGCTGCGCGAGCTCGACTGGCCCGAATCGTCCGTTAACCCGGAGCGGCCCGAGGGCTATCGCGCCATCCACCGCGCTTTGACCGCAGGCTTGCTGGGCAATGTCGGCATGCGCGACGAACAGGAAGGCAATAGCTATACCGGCGCGCGCGGCATCAAGTTCTGGATCCATCCCGGCTCGTGGGCAAAGAAGGCGGGCCGCTGGGTGGCGGCGGGCGAGCTGGTGGAGACGACGCGCCTGTTTGCGCGCACCGTGGCGGCGATCGAGCCGAGATGGCTGGAAGAGATCGGCGCCCATCTCATCAGGCGCGAGCGCCATGACCCGCAATGGGACGCGCGCCGCGGCGAGGTCATGGCGCTCGAGCGCGGCTCGCTCTACGGATTGCCCGTCTACGCGAATCGGCGCGTGAGCTATGGCCCGCTCGACCCGCAGGGCGCGCGCCAGATCTTCATCCGCGAGGCGCTGGTGCACGGCGCACTCGAGACGCGAGCGCCCTTTCTCGCGCACAACCGCCGCCTGGTTGCCGAGATCGAGCGGCTCGAGCACAAGTCGCGCCGCCCGGACATCCTGGTCGACGAGGAGCTGATCCACGCCTTCTACGACCAGCGTGTTCCCGCGCACGTTTACACCGCCAGCGCCTTCGAGCAGTGGCGCGTGCACGCCGAGCGCGAGCACCGCCGATTGTTGAATCTCTCGCGCGAAGACCTGATGCGCCATGAGGCCGCCGGCGTCACGACCGAGAATTTTCCGCCGCAGCTGGAGCTCGGCCCGAATCGGTTTCCCCTCGAGTATCACTTCGAGCCGGGCTCGCCGCGCGACGGCGTGACGCTGACGGTGCCGCTGGCGCTGCTGAATCAGGTGCCGGTGGCGCGCACCGAATGGCTGGTGCCCGGGCTGCTGAAGGAAAAGCTGCGCGTGCTCGCCAAGGCGATTCCGCAGCGCCTGCGGCACAAGCTCGGGCCGCTCGACGAATTCGTGGCCGCGTTCTGCGACGCCGTCGCGCCCTCGGATACGCCGCTGGCGACGGCGCTGGCGCGCTACATCCGTGCGCAGTTCAACCTCGACGTGCCGCTCGACGCCTTTCGTCCGGACTCGGTGCCGCCGCACCTGCGCATGAATTTCCGCGTGGTGGACGAAACCGGGCGCCAGCGGGCGATGGACCGTGACCTTGCCGAGATCAAGCGCGCGCTCGGCGGCGAGGCCAAGGCCGTGCTGCAGCAGGAAGCGCCGCTCGACGAAGGCACGCGCTACACCGGCTGGACGATGGGCGAGCTGCCCGAGATCATGGAAATCGCGCGCGGCGGACACACGCTGGTGGGCTATCCGGCGCTGGTCGACGCCGGCGACGCGGTCACCTTGCAGGTGTCCGAATCGCCGGAGAAGGCGCGCGAGGCGCATGCCGGCGGCGTGCGGCGGTTGCTCGCGATCGCGTTCCGCGACCGCGTGCGCGATCTCGAGCGCGCGTTCGCCAAGGATGCCGCGCTCGCGCCGTTGGCGGCCGACGTCATCCGCGCGGCGATGGAGCGGGTATTCCTGGCCGAGTCCTTGCCGATGACGCCGGCCGATTTTGCGCGCCGTGTCGACGAGGGCCGCAGCCGCTTCACGCTCATCGCGCAGGAGATTGCGCGCTCCGCGGCGCAGATCCAGGCCGAGCGCGCCGCGCTGGAGAAAAAGCTCGCGGGGATGGCGAAGACATTTCCCCGGGAAAGCGACGAAGTGAAACAGCAGATCGCGCGCCTGCTTGCGACGGGCTGGCTCGCGCGCACGCCTTGGGAGCGGCTGCAGCACCTGCCGCGCTATCTCAAGGCGGCAGCGCTGCGCCTGGAGAAGCTGCGCACAGATCCGCAGCGCGACCAGCGCCTCGCCGCGGAGGTTGCTGCGCTCGACCAGCCGTTTCGGCGCGAGCTCGTCGCCCACATCCGCAACGGTGCCGTGAGCCCGGAGCTCGACCAGTTCGGCTGGCTGCTCGAGGAGCTGCGGGTCTCGCTCTTTGCGCAGGAGCTGCGCACGCCGGTGCCGGTGTCCGCGAAGCGGCTGGCGAAACTCTGGCAGCGTGTGCGCCGATGAGCATCACGCGCTCGCTCTTGTACGCGATGGCCAACGTGCTGCATCCGCGCATGCTGTGGCTGATGCTCTGGCCGATGCTGGTAGCGCTCGCGCTCTGGGGCAGCGTGGCGCTCGTCCTGTGGGCGCGGCTCGCGCTTCGCGTCGCGCAATGGCTGCAGCAGGGGCTCGACTACGCGCTCGCCTGGACGCACCTCGACCTGGGCGCTGCGACCCTGGTGGCAGCGAACGTGCTGCTGTTTCTGCTGTTCGTGCCGCTGGTGTATCTCACGGCGCTTTTCATCCTGAGCCTCTTCGGCATGCAGCAGATGGTGAATTACGTCGCCCAGCGCTCCTATCCCTCGCTCGAGCGGCGCCGTGGCGGCGGCATCGCCGGCACCGGCTGGAACAGCCTGATCGCCTTCCTCGGCATGCTGCTGCTCGGCCTGGTCACGTTGCCGCTGTGGCTGTTTCCGCTGCTATGGCCCGTGATCCCGCTGGCAGTCCTCGGCTGGGTCAATCAGCGCCTGCTGCGCTATGACGCGCTCGCCGAGCATGCCGACGCTCACGAGATGGCGCGCATCTTCCGCGAGCGGCGCGGTGCGCTGTACTCAATGGGCGTATTACTGGCGCTAGCCGCCTACGTACCCATCCTCGGGTTCTTTGCGCCGGTCGTGTTCGGCCTCGCGTTCATCCACTACCTGCTGGGCGCCCTCGCCGCGGAACGCCCCTCGACATAACGCGCCCCTATCGGGCGCATGCAAACAAACCATTGGATCGGGGGAACGGGTGGCCCCAGACTGGGTCATTCCCTTTTGCATCGGAGAAGCCGTGCTATCGAACCGCGAAGGACAGCGCGTCCCGCAAGTTACGTTCCGCGCCCGCAACGAGACCGACTGGAAGCCGCTCACCACTGACGACGTCTTCAAGGGCAAGACCGTGGTCGTGTTCTCGCTGCCCGGGGCGTTCACGCCTACCTGCTCCTCGACCCACGTGCCGCGCTACAACGAGCTCGCACCGGCGTTTTTCGCCAACGGCGTCGACCGGATCGTGTGCCTCTCGGTGAACGACGCCTTCGTGATGAACGAGTGGGCGCGTACGCAGGAGTGCGGCAACCTGCTCCTACTGCCCGATGGCAACGGCGAGTTCACGGAGAAGATGGGCCTGCTGGTCGACAAGACCGAGCTCGGCTTCGGCAAGCGCTCGTGGCGCTACTCGATGCTGGTCAAGGACGGCGTGATCGAGAAGATGTTCGTCGAGCCCGAGAAGCCCGGCGACCCCTTCGAAGTGTCCGACGCCGACACCATGCTCCGGTACATCAACCCCAAGGCGAAGAAGCCCGACCAGGTGGCGCTTCTCACGCGCGAAGGCTGCGGCTACTGCGCGAAAGCGAAGAAGCTGCTGAAGGACCTCGGCTACCAGTACGGCGAGGTACGGCTCGACCACAGCGATCGCTCGCGCGTTGTCGGCGCGATCACCGGACGCGGCACCGTGCCGCAGGTGTTCATCAATGGGCAGCACATCGGCGGCCTCGAAGAACTGGAGCACTGGGCTAAAAAAGCTGCATAGAATCCCCGGGTGTTCGGGGCGTTCATCATCGGTGACGAGCTGCTGGTCGGGAAGCGCGAGGATAAGCACCTCCGGTTCCTGATCGGCGCGCTCGCGCAGCGTGGCTTGCGGCTGGGCTGGGCGCATTACCTCGGCGATGATCCGGCGCGGCTCGCCGAGGCACTCAAGCGAAGCTTCGCTTCCACCGACGTGGTGTTCAGCTTTGGCGGCATCGGTGCCACGCCGGACGACCACACGCGGCAGTGCGCAGCCGCTGCGCTCGGCGTCCCGCTGGCGCTGCACCCTGAGGCCGAACGCGAAATTCGCGCGCGCTTTCCGGGCCAGGAGGTGACGCCGCAGCGCCTGCAGATGGGGGAATTTCCGCAAGGCGCCGCGATCATTCCGAACCCGGTGAATCGCATCCCGGGTTTCTCGCTCGCCGATCACCACTTCGTGCCGGGCTTTCCACAGATGGCCTGGCCGATGGTCGAGTGGCTGCTCGATACCCGCTACCGCGAGCGCTTTGATTCGCAGAAATGGACCGAGGCGTCGATCTTGGTGTTCGAGGCCGGCGAAAGCCAGCTCATCCCGGCGATGCAAGCGATCGAGCGCGAGTTCAAGGGCGTCAAGGTGTTCAGCCTGCCATCGATGGGCGCAGATGGATCGCGCATTCATGTCGAGCTTGGCGTGCGCGGCGATCCGGCGCAGGTCGGCACTGCGATGGAGGCGTTGCGCGGCGAGGTGCGCGCGGCAGGCTTCCCCTACAAATGAAAAAGCCCCGGGGTATCCCGGGGCTCTCTCGAATTACTTCTTCGACTTCTTTTTCTTGCGGACCACCGCTTTCGCGGCAGCCTTTTTCGGCTTCGCGCTAGATCGGGCGTGATGGCCCGTTTTGGCGCTTAGGCGACTTTTTTTGCTTTCGCCAGGCCCTTTACCGTCTCGGTCGCGGCCGCGACGTTGGCTTCGGCGATCTCGGTCGCCTGCTTCGCGACCTTGTTCATGTTGTCGTAGGCCGAGTTCGCGGCGGCGAGCATCGACTTGACCGCGGCGACGGCGACATCGGAGCCGGCGGGCGCGTTCTTCGACACCTTGTCGAGCAGGCTCACGAAGTTCTCGTTCCACTCGGCAACGCGGCGCTCGGCCACGCGCGTGAACTCGGAGTTGGCTTCGGTCGCGACTTCGTACACGCTCTTGGAGTAGGCGATGGCCTTCTCGATGGCGGGCTGGGCGAAGGAATTCTGCAGCGTCACGAATTCCTGGACGTCCTTGGCGCCGAGCAGCGCGCGGGTGTTGGCGATCGAGTCTTCAAAGGCGGTCTTGACCGCACTTGCGTTGATGTTCGCCAGCTTCTCGAACGCGGCGAACTGGGCATTCGCTACGGCGAGGAGCGTTTCTACGTTGCCCTTTTGGGCAGTTTGGATCTGTTCCGGGGTTACGTACATTACGAGCTCCTGGTCGAGGTCTGAAATCTGGTTTAGGGGCTGCTTTGTTGCGATGCAGCAATTTGCATTCTAGGCCGATCATGTCGAAAGTCAAGCACATAGTCTGTAGGAGCAGAACGGATTGGTGTGTCGCACAACGGACTACCGCCTGCCCCGGCAAGGAAGCCTCAATCTGGTGCGCGCGTCGGCCGAAAGTTAGGGCTCCCTTACACTGATTCGGATGACTCTCGCGTACCGCCCAAGCGATCCTGCCGTGCTCACCGATCCGTTCCCGCTCTACCGGCGGCTGCAGGACGAGGATCCGGCGCACTGGAGCCAGGAATTGAAGGCCTGGGTGCTCACCCGTTACGACGACGTAAAGCGCGTGTGTCTGGACAGCCGGATGTCGTCGGACCGGCTGCGGCCGTTCTTCGCCGCGCTGCCCTCGGCGGAGGCAGCGCGCATGGCGGAGCTGATCCGCATCTTCACTTTGTGGATGGTGTTCCGCGACCCGCCGGAGCACACGCGGCTGCGGCGGCTGGCGAGCCGCGTGTTTCACGTGCGCTCCATGCATGCGCTGCGTCCGAACGTCGAGGCGCTGACGGCCTGGCTGCTCGAGCGCATCGGCGAGCGCGAGAGCTTCGACTTCATCGCCGAGTTCGCAGGACCGTTGCCGGCGCTGGTCATCATGGACATGCTCGGGGCGCCGCGTGGCGAGCTCGAGCGGCTCAAGCGCCTGTCCGACGAGATGGCGCTCTTCATCGGCAGCGCGCGCGACACGCCGGCCAAGTACACGCGCGCCGAGGCTGCGACGCACGAGATGGCCGACCTTTTCCGCGGCCTGATCGCCGCGCGCCGCGCCGAGCCGCAGCGCGACCTGCTCTCCGAGCTGGTGCACCTCGAGGAGGACGGCGACCGGCTCTCGGAGGACGAGCTCGTCGCCACCTGCGTGCTGCTGCTCTTCGCCGGGCACGAGACCACCACGCACCACATAGCGAACGGCCTCGCGGCGCTGCTGCGCTTTCCGCAGGAGCTGCACAAGCTGCGCGCTAACCCGGCGCTTGCGCCGGCCGCGGTGGAAGAGTTGCTGCGCTACGACGGCCCGATCGGTGCGCAGGTGCGCATCGTGCAGGAGCCGCAGGCCTTCCATGGCCGGGAATTCAAGCCGGGTGAGCGCGTCTTCCTGATGATGAATGCAGCGAATCGCGACCCGCGCGCGTACCAGGAGCCGGACCGCGTCGATCTCGCGCGCCACGGCGTGCCGCATCTCACCTTCGGTTTCGGCGCGCACATCTGCCTCGGCTTTCCGCTGGCGCGCCTTGAAGGACAAGTTGCGCTGCCGGCGGTGCTTGGGCGGTGGCGCCACATCGAGCCCGCGCCCGGACGCGCGCAGTGGATGGATTCCATGGTGCTGCGCGGGATGAAGGCGTTCCCGATCCGCGTCCGCCCTTGAAGGAGTCGGCCGACCACCTGCCAGCACGTCTATGGTGGCTGCTCGGCGGGCTGACCCTCGCCTGGGGCTTCAACTGGACGGCGATGAAGCTCGCGCTGGCCGAGGTGCCGCCGTGGACTTTCCGCTCGCTGTGCCTGGGGCTTGGCTCGGCGGTGCTGTTCCTGGTGCTGCGCCTGGGCGGCCAGCGCATCCCGCTGCCGCGCGGACAGTGGCGGCGCCTCATCATGCTTGCGCTTCTCAACATCACCGGCTGGAACATGCTGGTCGCCTTCGGCCTGGCGATGATTGCGTCGGGCCGCGCCTCGATCCTCGCGTACACGATGCCGGTGCTCTCCATTCCGCTCTCGGTGTGGCTGCTCGGCGAGCGGCTCACGATCGGAAAGACGCTCGGCCTGGTGATCGGGCTCGCCGGCCTCGCACTCCTGATCGGTGAAGGCTACAGCGCGATCGGCGGAGCGCCACTCGGCACGCTGCTCGTCCTCGGCGCGGCGGCGAGCTGGGCGCTCGGCGCGGTGCTGCAGAAAAGGTACCCGATCGCCATGCCGCCCGGTCCTTATACCGCGTGGATCATGCTGATCGGCGGCGTGCCGATCTTCCTCGGCGCTGCGCTCTTCGAGGACCTGCGCGCGCTCGCGCACCTCGGCACCGGGGCGCTCATCGGCACCGCGTATAACGTCCTCATCGCCTTTGCCTTCGCGCACTGGGCGTGGATCAAACTCGCCACTTCGGTCTCTGTCACGGTGTTCTCGCTCAGCATCCTGATCATTCCGGTGGTGGCGGTGCTTAGCGGAATCGTGTTTCTCGGCGAGCGCCCGAGCGCGACCGAGTTCGCCGCGCTCGGCCTGGTGCTTGCGTCGCTCGCTACGGTGGTAACGCCTGGGCGCGGTGCGGTGAAATAAGCGCCGGGTTCCAGTTGTGCACCGCCTCGTCGAGGCTGTCGGCTGCGGGCTGGCCGAGGAAGCGCAGCGCTTTCTGCAACGTGTGCCAGGTGGCGGCGACCGCACCCGCGCCGGTTTGCTTGGCGAGCTTTTCACCCTCGGCATTCAGAGCAACGGGCACGTGCAGGTAACGCGGCGTGGGCAAGCCGAGCAGCTGCTGCAGATGGATCTGGCGCGGCGTCGAGTCGAGAAGATCGGCGCCGCGCACGATATCGGTGATGCCCTGCGCGGCATCATCGACCACCACGGCGAGCTGGTAGGCGAACAGTCCGTCGGCGCGATAGAGCACGAAATCGCCGATGTCGCGCTCGAGCACCTGCGATTGCGCACCCAGCAGGCGATCGACGAAGCCGATCTCTTCGGTGCCGGTGCGCACGCGCAGCGCGCGTCCTTCCCGAGCGCTGCCCGCACGGCAAATGCCCGGATAGATGTGCGCACCGTCGGCTGCCAGCCCGAGCGAAGAGTCGGCGACCTCGCGCCGCGTGCAACTGCACCAGTAGGTCTGGCCGCGCAGCCGCTCGAGCGCCGCGCGGTAGAGCGCGCTGCGCTGGCTCTGGTAGACCACCTCGCCGTCCCACCACAGTCCGAGTCGCTCGAGCGTGCGCAGGATTTCGGCCGCGGCGCCCGCGACCGAGCGCGGCACGTCGATGTCCTCGATGCGCAGCAGCCAGCGCCCGCGCGCCGCGCGCGCATCGAGCCAGCTCGCCGCCGCAGCAATCAGCGAGCCCATGTGCAGCGGCCCCGTGGGCGACGGCGCGAACCGCCCGGTGGTCATGATTGTCTAGAGTACACTCCCCCCTTTTTGAAGGAACGCGCCGTGGCCACCGTCGAGCTCACCCAGGAGAACTTCGAGAAGACCGTCAACGACAACCCGATGGTGATCATCGACTTCTGGGCCGAGTGGTGCGGCCCTTGCAAAGGCTTCGCGCCGGTCTACGAGAAGGCCGCCGAGGCCCATCCCGACGTCGTGTTCGCCAAAGTGGACACCGACGCACAGCCGGAGCTCGCCGGCTCGTTCGGCATCCGCTCCATCCCCACGCTGATCGTGTTCCGCGAGAAAGTGATCCTCTTTCAGCAGGCCGGCGCGCTGCCCGGCAACGCGCTCGAGCAGGTCATCACCCAGGCGAAGGCGCTCGACATGGCCAAGGTGCACGCCGAGGTCGCGAGCCAGCAGCAGGCAGGCCAGCCTCAGGCGAGCCAGCAGCAGAAATGAACGAGCTGCGGCGAGGCCGCGAGCGCGGCTACGCCGATCACGGCTGGCTGCGCTCGTTCCACAGCTTTTCTTTCGCCGACTATCAGGACCCGCGGCACATGGGCTACGGCCCGCTGCGCGTGATCAACGAGGATCGCGTCCAGGCGGGCGCCGGCTTCGGCACGCACGGCCACCGCGACATGGAGATCATCAGCTACGTGCTCGAAGGCGCGCTCGCGCACCAGGACTCGATGGGCAACGGTTCGACCATCGTGCCGGGCGACGTGCAGCGCATGAGCGCCGGACGCGGCGTGCAGCACAGCGAGTTCAACCACGACAAGAGCGGCACCACGCACTTCCTGCAGATCTGGATCGAGCCGCAGGAGCGCGGCATCGCACCGGAGTACGAGCAGAAGCATTTCACCGCCGCGGACAAGCGCGGCCGCCTGCGCCTCATCGCCTCGCCCGACGGCGCCGAGGGCTCGGTGCGCATGCACCAGGACGCGCGCGTCTATGCCGGCCTGTTCGACGGCGCGGAGCAGGCGCGCCACGAGCTCGGCGCCGGCCGCATGGCGTACGTGCATGTCGCGCGCGGCGCCATCAGCGTCAACGGCCAGCGCCTCTCGGCGGGCGACGCGCTCAAGACCGACGAGCGCGCGCTCGAGCTCACGGCGGGCGAGGGCGCCGAAGTGCTGCTCTTCGACCTGCCCGCCGTTCGCCCTTAACATAGCGGCCGGGATGGCCGCCATCCGCATCGAGAAAGACAGCTTCGGGCCGATCGAGGTCCCGGCGGCGCGGCTGTGGGGCGCGCAGACCGAGCGCAGCCGGCGCTTCTTCCGCATCTCGGGCGAGCGCATGCCGCTTCCCGTCATCTACGCGCTGGCCCGCATCAAGAAGGCCGCCGCCGCGGTAAACGCCGAGCTCGGTTTGCTCGATGCAAGCAAGGCGCAGGCGATCCAGCGTGCCGCCGACGAGGTCCTCGCCGGCAAGCACGACGAGGAATTCCCGCTGGTGGTCTGGCAGACCGGCTCCGGCACGCAAACCAACATGAACGTGAACGAGGTGCTGGCCAACCGCGCCTCCGAGCTTTTGGGCGGCGAGCGCGGACAGAAGCGCCTGGTGCATCCCAACGACGACGTCAACATGGGCCAGTCGTCGAACGACGTCTTCCCCACCGCGATGCACGTCGCGGCGGCCCCGGCGGTCGACGAGGCGATCGCCGCGGCCGAGACGCTGCGCAAAACGCTCGAGGCCAAGAGCCGCGCCTTCCAGGCCATCGTGAAGATCGGCCGCACCCACCTGCAGGACGCGACGCCGCTCACCCTCGGCCAGGAGTTCTCCGGCTATGTCGATCAGCTCGAGCAGTCCGAGGCCGCGCTGCGCTCGGCGCTGCCGGGACTTCGCCGCCTCGCCATTGGCGGCACTGCGGTGGGCACCGGGCTCAACACGCATCCGGAATTCGCGCGCCGCGTCTGCGCGGTGCTTTCACCGGAAATGAAAATTGCATTCAGCGAGGCGCCCAACAAGTTCGCCGCGCTTGCCGGACACGAGGCGCTGGTGTTCGCGCACGGCGCGCTGAAGACCCTGGCGACCTCGCTCTTCAAGATCGCCAACGACGTGCGCCTGCTCGCCTCGGGTCCGCGCTCGGGGCTTGCCGAGCTGCGCATCCCCGAGAACGAGCCGGGCAGCTCGATCATGCCGGGCAAGGTCAACCCGACGCAGGCCGAGGCGCTGACGATGCTCTGCGCACAGGTGATGGCGAACGACGTCGGCGTCAATGTCGGCGGCGCCTCCGGCCATCTCGAGCTCAACGTCTTCAAGCCGCTCATCATCCACGCCTTCCTGCAGAGCGCCCGGCTGCTGGCCGACGGCTGCCGCTCCTTCGAAGAGCACTGCGCGCGCGGCATCGAGCCCGACGCGGCGCGCATCGGCGAGCTGCTCAGCCGCTCGCTGATGCTCGTGACGGCGCTCGCGCCGCACATCGGTTATGACCGCGCCGCCGAGATCGCGAAGAAGGCGCACCACGAGGGCACCACATTGCGCGAAGCGGCGCTCGCGCTCGGCCACGTCAGCGCGCCGGACTTCGATCGCTGGGTGCGGCCGGAGGCCATGATCGGCCCGAAGAAGTGAAGCGCCGCGTCTTCCTGCTCGCCGCGCTGGCCGCGGCGGCGGCTCCCGCCCGGGCGGCGAGCGAGCGCTTCGAGCACGGCGTGCTGTGGCGCGTGAGCAGGAAGGGCAATGCCCCGAGCCACGTCTACGGCACGATCCACGATGCCGATGCGCGTCTCGCCGAGCTGCCGGCGAGCGTGGGCGGCAGCTTCGAGCGCTCGCGCAGCCTGATGCTCGAATTCCTGCCGGACGCGTATACGCGCGAGCGCTTCATCGAGGCGGCGCTGTTCCTCGACCGGCAGACGCTCGAGGACCAGATCGGCGCGGACGACTTCGCGCGCGTGCTCGAGGAGCTTGCGCCGATCGGGCTGTCGCGCGAGTTCGTAGCCAAGCTCAAGCCTTGGGGCGCGCTCATCAACCTGCGCGCGGCGCGCGGCGACAGCGTCACTACGCTCGAAGCGCAGCTGCTGCAGCGGGCGCGCGAGCGGCGCATGGCGGTGGCGCAGATCGAAGGCGTGGAGGAACAGATCTTCACCTTCGACGAATGCCCGATGGCATCGCAGGTCGCGCTCCTCAAGCACAGTCTCGCGCACCGCGCCGAGCTCATCGAGCTCGCGAACCGGACTATGGACGCCTATCTCGAGCGCGACCTCGCCGCGATCTGGCGGCTGCGCGAGGCCTTCATCGCGCGCTATCCCGAAGTGGCGGCGCACCAGGCGGTGATGACCAAGCGCGTGCTGCACGATCGCAGCGTAGTGATGGCTTTCCGTATGCAGCGCGAGCTGCGCCGCGGCGACGCATTCGTCGCCGTGGGCGCGCTGCACCTCTACGGCGAGAAGGGCGTGCTCGCGCTGCTCGGGCAGGACGGCTATCGCGCCGCACGGGTGTACTAGTTGCTGGTCGTCCTGATTTCCGGCCGCGGCAGCAACATGCAGGCGCTCGTCGAGGCCGGGCTGCCGGTCGCCGCGGTGATCAGCAACCGCGCCGATGCAGACGGGCTGGAGTTCGCCCGCTCACGCAAGATCGCAACCGCCGTCGTCGAGCACGCCGCGTTTGCCAATCGCGATGCCTTCGACAGCGCGCTAGCGCGCGAGATCGATCGCTTCAAGCCGCGCCTCGTCGCCCTTGCCGGCTTCATGCGCGTGCTGACGCCGGGCTTCGTCGAGCACTACCGCGACCGGCTGCTGAACATCCATCCCTCGCTCTTGCCCGCGTTCCCCGGCCTCGACACGCATGAGCGCGCGCTCGATGCCGGCGTGAAGCTGCACGGCTGCACCGTGCATGTCGTCACCGCCGAGCTCGACAGCGGCCCGATCGTCATCCAGGCCGCCATCCCGGTCCGCCCGGGCGAAGACGCCGCCGCGCTCGCCGCCCGCGTCCTGCGCCAGGAGCACGTGATCTACCCTCGCGCCGCGCGCTGGTTCCTGGACGACAAGCTCGTGATCCAGAACGGGGTGGTGCGAGTTAAAGGAAACGATGCGCAACTTATTTTTGCTCCTGATTAGCTTCGCCGGCCTGGTTCGGGCAGAAGCGCCGCCGAACATCGAGTTGACGTTTTCGCTCACCCGCAATGGCTCACACATGGCCGAGGTGACGGAGAAGCTGGAATACTCCGGCGGCAATTACCAGCTCACCGAGATCTGGAAGGGCAAGGGCCTCTATGCGCTGATGGGCCAAGCGCGGCGCGTGAGCCGGGGCACGATTGAGCGAGACACGCTAAGGCCGCGCGAATTCGTCGACGAGCGCTCGGGCCGCGACACCGCGCGCGCCTGGTTCGATTGGAAAGCGAAGACCCTCACCATGCAGTACAAGGGCAACAAGGCGAGCGAGCCGCTGCCGCCGAATGCGCAGGACCGCCTTTCATTCCTCTTCGCGCTGAGCCTCGTGCCCGGCAAAGCCGACACCGTGAGCTACACCATCGCCGACGGCAAAGGCCTCTCGCGCCACACCTACAAGATCCAGGGAAGCGAGCGCGTCAAGACACCCGCCGGCGAATTCGACGCCGTCAAAGCGACGCGCCAGGGCGAAGACCGCGAGCGCGCCGAGCTCTGGCTCGCCAGCGCGCGCAACCACATCCCCGTGCGCCTTCTCGTCGTCGAGAAGGACGGCACGCGCTACGAGCAGGTCGCCATCCGCATCTCCCCATAATTCGGGGTCAGGGTCGTAATTATTCGGGCCCAGCGAGCGTGCGCGCTCGCTCTCGCGCTTAGGCGATCCCAATCTCGGACATTCGGATAAAACGCCGGCCAGTTGATTGGATAACGCTCGACCTTTTGCTGTGCCGAGGTGCCCTTGCGCACAACCATAAGGTTTTCACCGATGGGGTTTTCGTCGCAAGTCGGCTAGTGTTTTCTCTCGGCAGTTCACGCGAAGTCGTCTGAAGACGCGGGGAGCGAGTGAACGCAAGGACGTTATCCCGGCCGGATTTCGTCTGGTTGATCGGCAGCCTATGCCAGATCAATCGGCTGCCGTTCGATCCGGCGCTGCTCATCCAACGCTATCCAGCGCCACATTCCGAGCAGCAGTCGCTTGAAGCGTTACAGTCCCTTGGCTTTCGCACTGGTCAGAGCGACCTGACCAAACCCAGCTTTCCGTGCGTCGCTTTCCTGAAAGGCGATGCACCGCGACCCGCCATCATCGTCAAGTCAGACGGCACGCGGTTTTTGTACTTCGAAGTGGGCAACCAAGCCCCACAGACCTGCGCAGTGACCGAAGTCGAGCGCTTCGAGCCTCGGGTACTTCTCGTGCAGCGCACCCAGCCGGAGGAAGTGGCAGATGGGCCCGCCGCGTTTGGTTTCCGCTGGTTCTGGCACGAGCTGTTAAAGCACAAGCGCATCTGGCGCGATGTGCTGCTTGCTTCGCTTTTCATCCAACTTATTGCGCTCACGACGCCGCTCTTCACCCAAGTCATCATTGACAAGGTCGTGGTCCATCAGACGAGTAGCACGCTCATCGCCATCGCGGTTGGCCTCGCGATGTTTCTGCTCTTCAACGCTGGTATGAGTTACCTGCGGCAGTACTTGGTGCTCCACACCGGAAACCGCGTCGATGCCGTGCTCGGCAGCCAGGTGCTACGGCACATCCTGCGTCTTCACCTGCGTTATTTCGAGCATCGACCTACAGGAGTGCTGATCGCGCGCGTCCGGGCGGTAGAGACGGTACGTGAATTCATGGCTGGAGCGGCTGTGTCGCTCATTCTCGACTTTCCTTTCCTGCTGATCTTCGTGGCGGTGATGTTTGTCTACAGCTGGCAGCTCACCCTGATCGCGCTCGGCATGCTCGGCCTGATCGCGGGCCTGTCCATCGGCGTCACGCCAATGCTGCGCGCTCGGATCAACAAACAATTCCTGCTCGGCGCGCGCAATCAGGCATTCCTTACGGAGTACGTCGCCGGCATCGAGACAGTCAAATCCCTGCAGATGGAACCTCGCCTCGAAGGTCGCTACGACGAGATGCTCGCGCAGTACCTGGCGTCTGGCTTCGACACGCGGCAGGTGTCGAATATCTACAACACCATCGCCAACGCGCTCGAGCAGGCAATGACGCTAGCGATTCTCTGCGCAGGCGCGTTGCTCGTGATGCAGAACGATGGATTCACCATCGGCATGCTCGTAGCCTTCCAGATGTTCGCCGGCCGCATGTCGCAGCCGATGCTGCGCCTTGCCAGCCTATGGCAGGAGTTCCAGCAGGCATCGATCGCGGTCAAACGCTTAGGCGACATCATGGACGCCCCGGTCGAGCCCTATTCGCTGATCCCGGCGCGAGCAATGGAAGGTAAATGCGAGATCCGCGTAGACGATCTCTCCTTCCGCTACTCGCTCGAGCACCCCTTCCTATATAGGCACCTCAGCTTGGCGCTGAAACCCGGCAAGCTCACTGTTCTCACGGGGCCTTCGGGCTGCGGGAAGAGCACGCTCGCCAAGCTACTACTTGGCTTCTATCAGCCCGACGACGGTAGCATCACCATCGATGGTCGCGACATCCGCCATTTCGCCGCCAACGAGCTGCGCGCGCTTTTCGGTGTTGTGCCTCAGGAAACGGTGCTGTTCTCGGGAACGATCTACGAGAACTTGCTAGCCGCCAATCCGAACGCTTCATTCGACGATGTTGTCCAGGCCTGCAAGATCGCTGAGATCCACGACATGATCGAAAAGCTTCCCAAAGGTTACAACTCGGAGATCGGCGAGCACGGCGTCGGCCTTTCGGGCGGCCAGAAGCAACGCCTCGCCATTGCTCGCGCCATGCTCAAGCGGCCGCGTGTTCTGGTATTCGATGAAGCGACAAGCAGCCTCGATTCGCAAACCGCCGAGCGCTTTGCCCAGACGGTGAACAAGTTGAAGGGCGTCGCAACGATTCTGTTCATCGCCCACCAGCTACCGAAAGGCCTAGCGGTGGATGAAGTATTCACATTGATTGGGGAGAAGGCGACACAGATGCGTCTTGTGGAGGAAGAGCGCATTGGGGACTCGTAGGTAAGACAGCCCTTCAGCGGCTTGACGGCTTCGTCAAGCTGAGTTGAATTGCGACCCTGCCCGACCCTGGCCCCGAATTCAGACCCTCAGTAGATCGGGCGCGAGGTAGCGCTGGCGGAAGGTCTCGAAGTCGATCTCGTCGGCGGCCTCGAGGTCGCGCTGCGCCTGCAGCGATTCCAGCGCGAAGCGCGAGAAGCGCTCGCGCACCTCGCGCGGCAGCTCGAGGTGCTGGATGGTCGCTTTATGCAGCATCGATTCGATCAGCGCGAAGCGCACGAAGGAGTTCTGGTGGTTGCGGGCGAGGGCATGTAGCACGCGCGCCGAAGGCGCCAGCTCCGCGTCCGCGACGATCTTCTGCATGGCGTTGAAGGCGTCGCGGTAGGCGGCGCCGTCCATCTGCGCGTCGATCGCGGCGGCGATCGGCTCGCACTGCGCCATCACTTCCTTCGCCCAGTCGAAAAGATGCGCGCGGCGGCCGTTTCGCTCCAGGGCCAGTCCCGGCTCGCGGCCGCGCAGCGCCACGGTCTGCTGGTTGCGGCCGACTTCGGCGATCTCCCGCGGCGTGTCGGGCGGGCTGTCCGCGAGCAGGCACTGCAGGAGAAAGATGTCCAGGAAGCGGCAGGTCTGCGGCGTGATGCCGATCGGGCAGAACGGATCCAGATCCATCAGCCTCACCTCGACGTATTCCACGCCCCTCTCGCGCAGCGCGTGCAGCGGCCGCTCGCCGCGCTTGATGCGGCGCTTCGGGCGGATGGTGCTGTAGAACTCGTTCTCGATCTGCAGCAGCGTGGTGTTGAGCTGGTGGTAATCGTCGCCCTCCCGAATGCCGATCTTCTCGTATGGCGGATAGGGCTTCGTGAGCGCGCCATAGAGCGACGCGGTGTAGTCCTTCAGGTTGTTGTAGCTCACGCAGAGCGACGCCTGCGCGTCGCTTTGGTAGCCCAGGCGCCCCATGCGCAACGACGTCGCGTAGGGCGCGTAGTGCGTCCCCGGGGCGAGCTGCGCGAGCTCGTGGTCGCGGCCGGCGACGAAGCTCGAGCACACCGCAGGCGAAGCGCCGAAGAGATAGAGCAGCAGCCATGAGTGCCGGCGGAAGTTGCGGATCAGGCCGAAGTACTGCTCGTCGGTGACGCCCGGCAGCGAGAAGTTGTAGTGGATGCCGGAGATCGCCTGCATGCGCCGGCCGTAGCGGTGGGCGAGGCCGAGGCGATAGACCGTCTTTGCCCTGCCGACGTTGGAAATCCCGTAGCGGCCGATCGGGATCAGGTGATCGGCCGGCAGGTTGCACGGCATGCTGGCGCACCACAGCACCTCGTCGCCGATGTGGCGATAGACCACCTGGTGGATGTACGTCAGCTCCTCGAGGCAGGTCTCGACGCTCGGCAGCACCCCGGTGATGAGCTCGAGCTGCGATTCCGAGAAATCGGTCGTGATGTGCGGATGCGTCAGCGCCGCGCCAAGCGCCGGCGAATGCGGCGTCTGCGCCAGCGTGCCGTCGGGCCGCACGCGCAGGCTCTCCTTCTCGATGCCGCGGCGCATGCCGCGCAGATTTTCGGGGATCCTCATCGGGGAAGCGAAGCGTAGCAGACCGTAATTCGGGGCCAGGGTCGTAATTATTCCGGCGTCGGCTTTTTCCCGACCGTCCTGCCGTTCGAAAAATTACGACCCTGGCCCCGAATTTCCGGAACTGGACGGATATACAGTATAGTCGGCGTCCGTGGAGGTCGTCGACAAGTTCAAAAAGCTGAACCGCGCGCAGCGCGCGGCGGCGTGCCATGGCGCCGGGCCGCTGCTGATCCTCGCCGGCGCCGGCACCGGCAAGACCAACACGCTCGCGCACCGCGTGGCGCATCTCATCCTCGAGGGCGCGAACCCGCAGCGCATCCTGCTGCTCACGTTCTCGCGCCGCGCGGCGATCGAGATGACGCGGCGCGCGCAGCGCATCGTCGGCGAGCTGGCGATGCAGGTTCGCCTGCCGTGGTCAGGCACCTTCCACTCGATGGCGAACCGGCTGATCCGCCGCCATTGCACACGCGTCGGGCTGCAGCCGAATTTCAGCGTGCTCGACCGCGGCGACGCGGCCGATCTGATGGACGTGGCGCGCCATGAGCTCGGGTTTTCCAAGGCCGAGCGCCGCTTTCCGCGCAAGGACACCTGCCTCGCGATCTACTCGCATCGCGTGAACACGCAAGGCGCGCTGCGCGAAACGCTCGAAGGCCATTTCCCGTGGTGCGCGGAATGGGAGGCCGAGCTCACGCGCCTCTACCGCGCCTATGTCGAACGCAAGCTCGCCAACCAGGCGCTCGACTACGACGATCTCTTGCTCTACTGGCACGCGATGCTCGGCGACGAGCGCTTCGCGCGCGAGCTCGGCGGCGATTTCGACCACCTGCTGGTCGACGAGTACCAGGACACCAATGTGCTGCAGGCCGAGATCCTCGCGCGCCTGCGGCCCGACGGCAAAGGCCTCACCGTGGTCGGCGACGACGCGCAGGCGATCTATTCCTTCCGCGCCGCCACCGTCGAGAACATCCGCTCCTTCGCCACCCAATACCAGGCCGCGACCATCGACCTGGAAGAGAACTATCGCTCGACGCAGCCGATCCTCGATGCCGCCAACGCGCTCATCGGCAAGCAGCTGCGCTCGATCAAAGGCCCGGGCGCCAAGCCGCGCTATGTGACGGTGGCCGACGATGCGGCGCAGGCCAACTATGTCGTCACTCAGGTCTTACAAAACCGGGAAAAGGCGATCGCGCTCAAACGCCAGGCGGTGCTCTTCCGCAGCTCGCACCACAGCGACGTGCTGGAGCTCGAGCTCGTGCGTCGCAATATCCCGTACGTGAAGTACGGCGGCCTCAAATTCCTGGAGGCCGCGCACGTGAAGGATTTATTGGCGGTGCTGCGCTGGGCCGATAACCCGAAGAACCGCATCGCCGCTTTCCGCGCGCTGCAGCTCCTGCCCGGCGTCGGGCCGGCGACCGCGCAGCAGGCGTTCACGCGCTTCGAGATTTCCGGCTGGGCGTCGCTCGCCCCATTGGACGCTGCCCTGGCCCAACTGTTGATGTCTTTGACAGAGCCCGAAGCGCCGTGGGCGGGGCAGGTGGCGCGCGTCCGAGAATGGTACGAGCCGCATCTCGAGCGGATATATGACAAAGGCGACTCGCAGGCGCAGGTGCGCGCCGCGGATCTCGCGCAGCTGGACCGCATTGCGACTAACTTCAGAAGCCGGGAAACATTCCTGAGCGAGCTGGCGCTCGATCCGCCGGCAGCGACGGGCGACCTCTCGGGCGATCCGCATCTCGACGAGGACTACCTGATCCTCTCGACGGTGCATTCGGCGAAAGGCCAGGAGTGGGACGCGGTGTACGTGTTGAACGTGGCCGATGGCAGCTTTCCATCGGAGTTCAGCACCGGCAGCGCGGCGCTGATCGAGGAGGAGAAGCGCCTGCTCTACGTGGCGCTGACGCGTGCGAAGAGCGAGCTCGACCTCATCGCGCCGCTCAAGTACTACGTCACGCAGCAATCGCGCATGGGCGATCGCCATGTCTACGGCGCGAAGAGTCGCTTCGTCACCAAGGCGGTGATGGCATGCCTAGAAGAGCGTGTCTGGGACGAAATTCCCGCGGTAGACGTGGCCTCGAAGCTGCGCGCCATGTGGTGATTTCAACCAGTGGAGTCGTCCCGACATATATTTTTTGCACCGCACGTCGTGTCGATGAACGGGTGTAGTGCCCGCCGCGCTTAGCCGGGCCGTGAGCGCGCGTATCTGCTTGATATAAAAGAGACGCGAGCGCCGCGTCGGGGGCTCCCGACATGGAGGGCAACTACAACCTTCCCTATTTTCAGTCTTCCCCCTTGTCGTAATCCTCGCTACAGTTCGTAGCGGTTGTAGCGAGTTCAACGAGGGAGGGCGAAGCGATGCGAGGAAGGGGAATCATGCGGGCGATAGCGCTGATCGGCGCGCTCGCCGCAAGCCTGACCGCGGGGGCGGTGCAGGCGCAGGAAGACCACTCGTACGGCCCGCGGCTCATCGAAGAGCGCGTGCGCATCCCGGCGCAGAACGGCCGGACCATCGCGGCAACCATCCTCAGACCCGAGGCGCAGGGACCTTTCGGCGCGGTGATTCTCAATCACGGCGTCTCCGCCTCGGCGCGCGAGCGGGCGCGCGAATCCTCGGATCTCCTGATCAATGCGGCGGCGGTGTTTGCGCGGCGCGGCTATGTCGTGGTGATGCCGCTGCGTCGCGGCTTCGGCACCACCGGCGGCGACATGGCCGAGGATCCGGGCTCGTGCAGCAACCCCGATTACAGAAACGCCGAGCAGAACGCCGCCGACGACGTGATGGCGGCGTACGACTATGCGCGCGCGCTACCCTACGTCGACGGCAACCGCATGATGCTCGCCGGCCAGTCGGCGGGCGGCATGGTGGCGCTGGTCACCGCCGCGCGTGCGCCGCAAGGCCTGACCGCGGTGCTCGCGTTCGCCGCGGGACGCGGCGGCGATCCGGAAGTGAATCCCGGCGTGCCCTGCGCGATCGAGCCGGTGGCGCGCATCTTCGACACCATCGGCAAGAGCGTTCGCGTGCCGGTGCTGTTCCACTACGCCGAGAACGATCTCTTCTTCAGCCCGAAGGTATCGCGCGGCTGGTACGACCGCTTCAACGCCAGCGGCGCAGGCGCCGAGTACGCGCTGCAGCCCGCCTTCGGCAAGGACGGCCACTATCTCTTCGGCGACACGCTCGGCGTGCGCTACTGGCTGCCCACCGTCGAGAGCTTCCTCGCGCGTCACGGCGTGGCGTTCACACGCCTCGACTCGGCCGACCCGGAACGCCAGCCGCTGCTCGCGCTCGATCGCGTGCCGAACATCAAGAGCGATTCGTGCAAGGGCCTGTACCGCGCCTTCCTCGAATCGCCCGGTCCGCGCGCCTACGCCGTGAGCAGCGACGGCCGCTGCGGCTTCGCCGGCGGCCTGCAGGATGCACGCGAGGTGGCGGTCAGGCAGTGCAGCAACGTCGCCAAGTCCGGCTGCACGCTCTACGCGGTCGACGACACGGTGATCTGGAAGGAATCGGTCGCCGGCCAGGGCGGGCCGGCGCCGCGCTAGCGCCGATGCACTTCTCCATCGTGCACCAGCAGGAGAAGGACGGGCGCTGGAGCGCGCAGGTGCCGGAGTTTCCTCAGCTCGTCGCCTACGGCACCACCCGCGAGGAAGCGACGCAGAAGGCCGAGATGCTGGCGCTCCTAGCACTCGCCGAGAAGCGCTTCCGCTTCGGCCGCGGTACTTCAGGAAGAGTTCGTCAGCAGCCGTCGTGACATAAGTCACGATTCGGGCAAACGGCGACGCGGGTTTCACGCACCGTGTCACGCATCGCGATGTCAGAATGCGCGGCCAAGAACACACGCGATGCAATACAAATTCACGCTGCTCCAGGATTGCTTGCGCGCCGAGCTCGTCGGGCGCGAGAGCGTGGCCGAGACGCAGGAGTTCATCCGCTTGGCGACGGCGGAGGTGGTCAAGCATCGCTGCCCGCGCATACTGGTATGGGTGCGCCGCTCGCGCCCGATCTTCAAGGTCGAGCAGTACCGCATCTCGGAGCACTTCAAGCAGATCGCCGCCAACCCGCAGGTGCGCGTGGCACTGCTCGCCGACACCGAGGAGCTGCGCGCGGCGCACGAGTACATCGAGGTGCTCGCGCGCCAGCAGGGCGCCAACGTGCGCGTCTTCCGCGACGAGCCGTCGGCGCTCGAGTGGCTGCGCGCCGGCGTGCTTCAGTCCCAGGAGAAGCGGTAGAACAGTCCCCAGCCGCTCGAGGTGCCGGTCTCGGCGCGCAGCGACCAGCGGCGCGATAGCGCGTAGTCGAGCTTCACCAGGTTCGATGCCACCGTGCCCAGGCCCTGCTCGTAGCTGACGTAGAGCTTGTCGGAAAGCCGCTTGCCGAGCGCGAGCACGCGGTCCTGCACTTCGCCCGAGCCGCGGAACGAGACCTCGTCCAGGCCGAAGCTGCGCGCGATGCGCCGGTCGAGCGGCATGCTGTCGCCGCGCGCGAGCAGCGCGCCCGCCGCGGCCTGCAGCATGCCGAGGTCGGCCTTGGTGGCATCGGTCGGCGCGCGCCCCAGCACCAGCCACGACAGGCGCTCGCCTTCAGATACCGCGGGCTGCGACACGATCTCCACGCGCGGCGCGCGCACCGTGCCGCTCACCTGCACGCCGGCCTCGACCGCCTGGTTGCGCCGCCACGCCGTGACCTGCAGCGCCGGGTTGTCGATCGGACCGTCGAAGATCAGGATCCCGGGATCGACCTGCAGGCGCTGGCCGTAGGCGAAGAAGGTGGCGTTGACGGTGGTCAGCTTCCCATAGGCGCGCAGCTCGCCGTCCTTTGTGGTGCTGAGGGTGACGCGGCCGGTGAGCTTGCCTTCCAGCCCCTGCACGTGCACCTCGAGGTTCGAGCCGAGGTCGAGATCGATGTTGAGGTGCACCGGCAGCGCGTTCTTGTCCTTGAGGCTCGGGCGCGTCTGGCCGGCGACCACCACGTCCTCGCCGAGCTTCGGCACGCGCTCGCGCTCGAGCTCGAGCTTGCCGCGGTCGGCGCGCAGCTCGCCGGAGAGCAGCAGCCGCTTGCCGTCGAAGCCGGCCTCGCCTTCGCCCGAGACCACCAGGCGCAGATCGGGACGATCGAGCACGCTTAAACTCTTCGCCTGCCAGGCAAGCTTCGCGGCTCCGCCGGTGAGTCGCAATGGCAGCGTGCCGTTCGCTGAAAAGGTGCCGTCGCCTGCCTGGATCGTGAACCGCTCGAGGCGCAGCGTGTCGCCGTCGATCTTGGCGCGCAGCTCGCCGTTTTTGAGATAAATACCGTAGAGCGGATATTCGAAGGAAATTCCATCGCCGCGCAGCGTCCCGCTGATCACCGGCGCCCCGAGCGTGCCGCTGCCCTCGAGCTCGCCGGACAGTCGCCCGTCGAAGCGCGCGTCGCCCAGCACCGGCTGCGTGAGGAGCCGCGCGCGCGCGAGCTCGATCTGTCCCGAAAGCAGCAGCGCCGAATTGGGGCCAAGGCCGATTGCGCCGGCCGCCGGGTCGCGGCCGAGCTGCCCCCTGATCGCGCCGGTGGCGAAGCGCGAGACGAGCTCGAGGCTCGCGCCGACGCCGGCGTTGGTGAAGCGCGCGTCGAGTGCGATGCTCTCCAGCCCGAGCTCGATCGGCCGGTCGTCGAGCAGCACCAGGTCACCCGCCGCGCGGCGCAGCCGCAGGCTGCCATCGAGATTGGGCGCGGCGCTGATGGTCCACTGGCCATCGAGCAGCAGGGTGGAGCGCAGCTTGTCCGTCAGCCCGGCGGCGGCGACCAGCCATTGCGCCGGCAGCCTGGCGAACTCGCCGCTCGAGGCGAGGCGCTCCTTCGACCAGGCGAATTCGCGCACCAGGAGCTGCCCGTCGCCCACCGCCGCCTCGAGGCGGCCGAGCTCGAAGCGCTCGCCCGAGACGCGCAGCGGTGTT
This sequence comes from Burkholderiales bacterium, assembly GCA_036394655.1. Classification (GTDB taxonomy): domain Bacteria; phylum Pseudomonadota; class Gammaproteobacteria; order Burkholderiales; family SG8-39; genus SCGC-AG-212-J23. The sequence goes on along the minus strand of DASWER010000281.1, from coordinate 27,157 downwards.
GCGCCGCGCATCGTGAACCCCACCTTGCCCGCGCCTTCCAGGGACACGATCTCGCCCGCCCAGCTGCGTGGCGCAGTCAGCCCACCACGAAGCCGCGCTTGCATCTCGGCGGCCTCGGTGCGCACGGTGAGGCGTCCTTCGTGGCGCGCCAGCGTCCCCGAGATGCTGGCGGTGGCGCCGGCGATCTTGTAGCCGTGCGGCAGCTCGAGCTCCTGGAACTCGGCGGCGATCACCGCCGCGGGCTCGGCCCAGGTGCCGCCGAGCGTGCCGCTCGCTCTTACGCGGCCGGCGACGCTGTCGACGAAATCCTCGAGGCTCGGCACGTCCAGCGTCCATGCCAGCTTGTCGCCGGCGGTGCCGAAGCCGCCGTGCGCGCTGGCGTGGCTGGTGCCGAGCCTGGCCTCGGCATCGGCCTGCAGCACGCGGCGGCCGGCGACGCGCGCGCTGCCGTGCGTCTCGAGCGGCTCGTCGAGCAGCGTGCTGTTGCTGAGCGACCATCCCAGGTCGACTCGCGGCACCTCATGTTCCCCGCGGCCGAGATGGCCGTCGGCGGTGACCAGGCCGCTGATCGAGCCGTCGGGGTAATCGCCGAACGCCGCCGGATCGAAGCGCGCCAGCGTCAGTTTGGCGCTGAAGGCGAGCGGATCGGTGAGGCGCAGTGTTCCGGTGCCGCTCAGCTCGCCGCCTTGCGCCGCGGCACGCAGGCTCTTCACCTCGACCGTATCGCCGCGGCGCACCGCCTCGGCGCTCACCGTCATCCCTTCCTGGGAGAGCGTGCCGCGCACCGTCTGCACCCCGCGCGCCAGCGAGACCTCGAGCGGGCCCGAGAGGTGGGTCTCGCGCAGCGTCGAGCGCAGCGCGCGCAGGTTGAGGCGGCTCGCTTTGAGCGTGCCGGTAAAACCTTCGGGGCTGAGCTCGCCAAGGCCTTCGAGCATGCCGCCGTCGGCGAGCACGATGCGCAGCTCCTGCAGGCTCGCATTCTCCAGGTCCTTGCTGGTGGCGCGTGCCGTGACGCTCGCCACCGGCAGCTTGCCTTGGTCGATCGGGCCGGGAGCGCTGTTGGTCAGCGCAGCCGTGCCCTCGAGGCCGCGCTCGTTGCCCTTCGCGTTGAGCACCAGCGCGAGCGCCGCGTGCGGCAGCTCGTCGCTGAAGCGCGCGAGATCGATCGGCGAGGCACGCGCTTCGAGCGTGACGAGGTGCTGCGGCCGGAATGGCGCCAGCACGGCGCGGATGTCGGCCGTGATGTCCCCTTGGCGCAGGCCGAGGTGGGTCTCCAGGCGCTCGAGCGTGCCGCCGAGGGTGAGTGTCGCGCTCAAGGGGAAGCGCTCGTGCTCGAGCTCGAAGCGCCCCTCGGCCGACACGGTTGCGGGCAGCGGGCCGCCGATCGAGGCATGGTCGAAGTGCACCCGGCGCAAGCTGTAGGTCTGCTCCGCGCGCAGCACGCGCAGGCGATCGACTTCGACGTTGCCCAGGCGCAGGCCGAAGGGCAGCAGCGGCGGGCTCTCGGCGCGGCTGCCGCCTTCGCGGATCTCGATGTCCAGCGTGGCGGTGCGCAGCGGATCGATCACAAGGCGGCCGCCGAGCGCGGCGGCGAGATGCGCGTGCGCGCCGAGCTCGCGCGCCTCGATGCGCGTGCCGTCGGCCTGGTAGGTGAGCCGCTCGATGCTGATCAGGCTGGCGAGCGTGCCGCGCGCGCCGACGATCTCGAGCTGGCCGCCGCTCCTCTTGCGGGCCTGCTCGAGCGCCCACTGCAGGCCCGGCTCGGTAGCGAACAGCCAGACGATGGCACCCGCCAGCGCCAGGAGCGCGAATCCAACGAGCGCGCCAAGCCCGATGAAAAGGCGCTTCAGAAGCCGTACCCCACGGAGAAGTGCAGGCGAATATCGCCGGTCTGCTCGCCGTAGGCGAGGTCGGCGCGGATCGGCCCGATGGGCGTGCGAAAGCGCATGCCGAGGCCATAACCGGCGGCGAGGCTGGGCCGCACGCCGCTGTCCCAGGCATTACCGAGGTCGACGAACGCCGCGATGCCCCAGTTCTCCCCGACCCAGAAGGTGTACTCGGTGCTGCCGACGACCAGGCGGCGGCCGCCGACGATGGCGCCGTCCTGCTGCACGCCGAGGCTCTCGAAGGCGTAGCCGCGCACCGTCTGGTCGCCGCCGGTGCGGAACAGAAACGTGCTCGGGATGCCTTCGCGCGCCTGCGAAAGCACCGCGCCGGCCTGGCCGCGCAGCAGAAGGTCGCCGCTGCGGCCCACGGGAATGAAAAGCGAAGCGCTCGCGATGCCGCGCGCGAACTGGCGGGAGGAGACACCGGCCGGTGCGCCACCGACCTCCACGCTGAACACGTAGCCCTCGCGCGGCGACACCAGCGCGTCGGTGCGCCGAAACGATTTGCGGGCGCCGAAGTACACCGCGTGACGGGTGTCGGACGGCCCGCCCTCGATGTGCTGGTCCTCGAGGTGTGCCGACACGATCAGCGCCGAGGGCGCGGCGCTCGCGCCGTAATTCTGCGACACACCGACCGCCAGCTCGCGCGTGATCTCGTTCTGGATGTTCTGCCCCCGCGCGCGGGTGAAGATGTTGTTCCACACGCCGCCCGGCCGCGGCGGCGTGTTGAGGTCGAGCCGCAAATTTTGAATCTTCTTGTCGAGGTTGAGCTGCGAGCCGAAGCGCCAGGCGGTGTCGAGCACGTCCTGGTTGGTGTAGCGCGCCTCCAGGCGCGGGCCGACATCGGTGTTGTAGCCGATGCCATACTCGAAATGGTGCTTCGGCGCTTCGATCACCGAAACGCGCAGTGGCGCGGCGTCGGCGAGCTCGGGCTGGACGTCGATCTCGGCTTGCACGCTTGCGAAGTAGCCCGATTCCAGCAGCCGGCGCTGGTAGAGCACCACCTTCTCGCGGTCGTAGGTGTCGCCGGGGCGCATCGACGCCAGGTTCTCCACCAGCTCGTCGTCGTAGCGCTTGGTGCCGGTGACATGCAGCTCGCCGAAGCGAAACGGCGGCCCGCTCGCGAGCTCGAGGCTGAGCGCTGCGCGCTGCGCCTGCGGATCGATCGAGGCCTGGCTGTCGGCGATCTGCGCCGCCGCATAACGCCAGCCGGCGAGATCGCGCACCGCCAGGCGCTTGGCAGCGTCCCAGTCCTCCTGGCGAAAGGGCAGGCCCGGGCGCAGCGGCCAGTTCTCGCGCACCCGCTTGAGGAGCGCATGCGCTTCGGGGTCATCGGCCGCCGGGCCGGTGAAGCGGAGGTCGACGCTGTGCACGCGCGTGCGCTCGCCGGGCTCGATCGACAGGCGCACCACCCACTGCTCGCCGGAGGAATCGATCTCGGCCTTCACCTGAGCGGAGAAGTAGCCCTCGGTGGCGGCGGCCTCGCGCGACTCGCGCACCGCCTCGTCGACCAGGCGCTTGAGCCGTTCGGCATCCATCTCCGGGTCGCTGCGCCAGCGCTCGAGGTTCAGGCCCTTCTCGAGCACGCGCTTGAGATCGCGCGGCGCTTCGATCTCGACGCGATAGTCGAGGCGCGCGAGCGCCGGTGCCGCGATGCAGATGAGCAGGATCAGGGCCCAGCGCACGCTGCTTAGACGACGGACTGTAGAATCGTTCGCGTGAAAATTCTCGTCTCCAATGACGACGGCTACTTCTCGCCGGGCATCACGCTGCTCGCGCAGGCGCTGGCTGGTCTGGGCGAGGTGACGGTGGTCGCGCCCGAGCGCGACCGCTCCGGGGCGTCCAACTCGCTCACGCTCGACCGTCCGCTGGTCGTGCGCCGTGCGCCGAACGGCTATTACTCCGTTAACGGCACACCCACCGATTGCGTGCACATCGCGATCACCGGACTGCTCGACTTCACTCCCGACGTCATCGTCTCGGGGGTCAACCTCGGGGCCAACATGGGCGACGACACCATCTATTCCGGCACCGTCGCCGCCGCGGTCGAAGGCTACCTGCTCGGCATCCCCTCGGTCGCGGTGTCGCTCACCAGCAAGGTCGGCGAGCACTTTGAATCCGCCATCGGCGTGGCGCTCGAGCTGGTGGAGCGGCTCGCGCGCGCGCCTTTCGGCGAGCCGGTGCTGCTCAACGTCAATGTTCCCGACGTCGCGCCGGAGAACCTGCGCGGCATCGAGGTGACCCGTCTGGGCAAGCGTCACAAGGCCGAGCCCGTGATCAAGCTCACCACGCCGCGCGGCGAGAGCGCGTACTGGATCGGGCCAGCCGGCGCTGCCGCCGACGCCGGTCCCGGCACCGATTTCCACGCCGTCGACAACCACCGCGTCTCAGTGACGCCGCTGCGCATGGACCTCACGCATTCGTCGCAACTGCCGCGCGCGCGCGAATGGTTAGAGCGCTGAGCGCCAGCGCCGGCATCGGCATGACCTCGGCGCGCACGCGTGCGCGCATGGTGGCTCGGCTGCGCACCAAGGGCATCGCCGACGAGCGCGTGCTCGCCGCGCTCGGCGCCGTGCCGCGCCACCTGTTCGTCGAGGAGGCGCTCGCGAGCCGCGCCTACGAGGACGACGCGTTGCCGATCGGCTTCGGGCAGACGATCTCGCACCCGTTCGTGGTCGCTCGGATGATCGAGCTCGTGCTGGGCAAAAACCCCGGCAAGGCGCTGGAAGTCGGTACCGGCTGCGGTTACCAGGCGGCGGTGCTCGCGCACGTTTTTCCCGAGGTGTACTCGATCGAGCGCATCAAGGCGCTGCTCGAGCGCGCGCGCCGCAATCTCATCGGCCTGCGCCTTGCCAACCTGCGCCTTGCGCATGGCGACGGCTACGCGGGGCTCGAGCCGGCGGCGCCGTTTCATTCGATCGTGGTAGCGGCCGCGGCGCCGCGCGTGCCCGAGGCGCTGCTCCAGCAGCTCGCACCCGGTGGCAGAATGGTATTGCCACTGTCGGCCCCACATGGGGAAAAGCGGACCGAACAGCGGTTAGTGCTGATCGAGCGCAGCGGCCGGGGATTCATAGAGTCGGAGCTCGATCCGGTGCGCTTTGTGCCGATGGAGGCGGGCAAAGCATGAGATGGACGCTGGTGGCGGTAGTGGTGTCGGCGCTGGCCGGCTGCGCTTCGCAGCAGGGCGCGGCGCCGGTGGTCGATCGGACTGCGCGCGGCGGCGCGCCGCAGGCGCCGCCCGTCACCAAGGCGACGGCGCCCACTCCGCGGACGCTGGCGGAGGCCGAGTACGAAGTGAAGCGCGGCGACACGCTCTATAGCATCGCGCTGGAGCACGGTGTCGACTACCGCGAGCTCGCGCAATGGAACGGTCTCGACGACCCGACGAAGATCCGCGTCGGGCAGGTGCTGCGCGTCAAGCCCGAGGACGCAAGGGTGCAAAGCGGCGTGCAGATCGGCCGGACCAACATCGGCGGGCGGCTCGAGTCGCGCCCGCTCGAGACACCGGCATCGGAGGCGAAGGTGCCGAAGCCTGCGCCTACAGTGCCTGCACCAGCGACGGCGGCCGTGGATGGCGACGCGCTGAAATTCGTCTGGCCGGCGAAGGGCAAGGTGATCGCCGCCTTCGAGCAGACGCGCGGCAAGGGTGTCGACATCGGCGGCAAGGTCGGCGATCCGGTGGTGGCTTCGGCCAAGGGCAAGGTCACCTACGTCGGCTCGGGGATCCGCGGGCTGGGCAAGATGCTCATCATCCAGCACAGCGAGCAATTCCTGACGGTCTATGCCCATACCAGCCAGATCCTCGTCAAGGAGCAGCAGCTGGTCGAGCGCGGCCAGAAGATCGCCGAGATCGGCACCAGCGACACCGAGAAACCGATGCTCCACTTCCAGATCCGCAAGTCGGGCCGGCCGCTCGATCCGAAGCAATTCCTGCCGGGCCTGTAGCTACTTGCCCGCGACTGGCGCGCGCTCGGCGAGCGCGTCGGCGAGATCGTTGACCGCCGACGCGTACAGGGCGCTGCGGTTATAGCGCGTGATGACGTAGAAGTTCTGCAGCCCGACGCGGTACTCGGCGCCCAGCGCGACCAGCACGCCGAGCGCCTCTGGCGACGACGGAACGGGGTCCAGCTCCAGACCGCTGGCGAGGAGGTCGGCGATCCGGGTCTTCGGCTCGACCGAGCCGTCGACGAAGCGCGCGAGCGCCTCGGGCGACGGCTTAGCCCGGTAGAGCACCGCCTCGCCCGGCTGCCAGCCGTGCTCCTTCAGGAAATTGGCGACGCTGCCCACCGCATCGGCGCTCGAGCCGGTGAGGTCGATCCTGCCGTCGCCGTTGAAGTCGACCGCGTAGCGCCTGAGACTCGTCGGCATGAACTGCGGGATGCCGATGGCGCCGGCATACGAGCCGCGCAGCGCGAAGACATCCAGCCCGGCCTCGCGCGCCAGCAGCAGGTACTGCTCGAGCTCGCCGCGGAAGAAGCGCGCGCGCGGCGGATAGTCGAAGGCGAGCGTGGCGAGCGCGTCGATCACGCGGTAGCGCCCCATGTTGCGGCCGTAGTTGGTCTCGACGCCGATGATGGCGACGATGTATTGCGCCGGCACGCCGTAGCGTTGCGCGGCGCGCTTGAGCACCGTGCGGTTCGCCTTCCAGAAGGCGAGGCCCCCGTTGACGCGCTTTTTGTTTACGAATTGCGCCCGGTAGTCGTCCCAGGACGGGCGCTCCACCGGCACGATCGACTGCAGCGCGGGCTCGACGCGCTGCACGCGCGAGAACACTTTCTTCAGCTCGCCCTCGACGAAGCCGTGGCGCTCGACCACCTCGCCGATGAACGCCTGCACCTCGGGGCGTTCAACGAACCCCTGACCGAACGCGGGCGTCGCCAGCGCGACCAGCAGCGAGGCGAGCGCCAGCCTCACGCGATCTCGAGCTGGCGCACCAGGCGTTTCAAGCGAGCCATGCCAGGCTTGCTGGCGTTCGCGCCGTAGCGCAGCGCGATGTAGAGCGCGGCGATGCGCAGGATCGGGCGGCGCACCGCAGGCAGCGCGCGCGCCGCGCGCGCGGCATAGTCGCGCGGTCCTTCGTGCGCCGAGCGCACCACGCCGCGCGCCGCGAGCTTGCGGCAGAACTTCTGCCAGGCGTTCTGCACCGGGTCGGGACGGGTCAGGCGGCGCAGCGACCAGACGAGCAGCGCCACCGTCATCGCGCCGAGGAAGGTGAACAGCACCGCGGTGAGCTTCTGCCAGTCGGCGTCGCGCATGCCGAGCGACAACATGAGGTCCCGCTGGCGCTCGGGGTTGTAGCCCAGCACCCAGACGTTCCACTTGTGCGCCACCGCCTCCCAGCGATAGCGCGCGCTGCGCAGCCATTCCATCTCGGGGCGCATCATCAGCGGCAGCGCCTGGTCCTGCGGCAGCGCGCGCGCGAGGCCGCCGTCGAGGCGCCGCGGCATCGCCGCGGCCGTCGGATCGATGCGCAGCCAGCCGCGCCCGGCGATGTACACCTCGGTCCAGGCGTGCGCGTCGGACTGGCGCACGGTGATGATGCTATCGACCGGGTTCAACTCGCCGCCCTGGTAGCCGGTGACGACGCGCGCCGGCACACCGGCGGCGCGCATCAGCACCGTGAATGCCGAGGCGAAGTGCTCGCAGAACCCGGCCTTGGTATCGAACAGGAACTCGTCGACCGAGTCGCTCCCGAGCAGCGGCGGCTCGAGCGTATAGGTAAAGCGCCCTTTCCTCAGCAGATCGAGGCCGCGGTTCAGCATGTCGACGTCGCGGCCGCCGGCTGCGCGCCAGCTGTTGGCGAGGGCAACGGTGCGCTTGTTGTATTCCTCCGGCAGGCGCAGCGCGCGGCTGAGCGCGCTGCGGCCTTCGCTCGCCTCGCGCTCCGGCGTGATCACCGAGGCCATCTCGTAGCGCAGGCGGCTGCGCACCGGCGTATTCGACAGCAGCTGGCCATCGAAGGTCATGCGCGAGCGCTCGGGCAGGCTCGCGGCGGTCTCGAGGGCGAACATCCAGTAGCGGTTGTGCGCTTCCAGGATTACCGAGTACTGGTAGCGTGCGCTGCCGCCCTGCGGCTCGCGGAACGGGACCAGGAAGCTCACGCCGGTCGACCAGGTGCGCCCGTCGAAGTCCCACAGCACCGGTCCGCGCCAGTAGCGCAGCGGCTGCGGCGGCGATTCGCCCTCGAACGCGGCGCGAAACGCGATCGCATCGGAGAGCGCGAGCTGCGACAGATTGCCCGGGCTCATGGTCTCGGAAAGGCCGGTCATGCCGCTGAAGGCGTCCTGCGGCAATCCCCACAGTGGCCCCTGCACCCGCGGAAACAGCACGAACAGCACCAGCGCCGCCGGCGCCGCGTGCAGCAGCATGAGGCCCGTGGTGCGCAGGTTGGCGCGCAGCGCGCGCTGCGGCGCGCTGAAGCCGACCAGCGTGGCGGTGATGATGAAGACGCCGACGCACATGAGCAGCGCGGTCGGGATCGACTGCGTGTAGAGGAAATTGGTGATGATCAGGAAGTAGCCGAGAAAGGCGGCCACCGCGCCGTCGCGGTGGGTCTTCGACTCGAGCAGCTTCAGCCCCGAGAACAGCATCAGCAGGATCACGCCCGCCTGGCGGCCGAAGAGCGTGCGGTATTCCATCCACACGCCGAGCAGGCCGATGCCCGCGACCGCGATCACCAGCCAGCGCGAAGGCAGCGGCGCGCGGTTGATCGTGGAATAGAAGCGCCAGCCGTAAAGGCACAGCGTGAGGAGCGTCAGCCACCACGGCGCGCGCAGCGCATGCGGCGCGATGACGATCACCAGCGACGCGGTGAGCCAGCCCAGATCGCGCAGCGTGAGCGCGCGCATCTCGGCGGACAGCGGGTGTGGTGCCGCCTTCATGCCCCGGAGTAAAGCGCGAGTGCCTGCAGGCAGGCGTTGCGGTGCAGCTCACCGTGGGCCGGCGGGATCTCGCTGCCGGGAAGGCGCAGGCCGTATTGCGCGCCCGAGCGCTCGGCCTGGAGCACCCAGCCGGCGAGCCGCGAAAGGCGCTGCTCGACGCCGAGATGCGCAAGGCGCGCCGCGTCGAGCCACAGCTCGGCCGCCGCCTCGCCGGTGAACTGCTTGGTGAGCATGTCTTCGCTGCGCGCCACGGCTTTCCACGCCACGTGGCGCGGCGAATCCGACAGCTGGTAGGCGCGCAGGCCGGAGTAATCGTCGTTGCCGGGCGTGGGCGAGCGCAGCACGCCGCGCGCGCTCTCGGCGGACGGTTGCGGCAGCAGCGAGCGCTCGGGCCGCGGATAGACCAGGCAGCGGGCGTCGGGCTCGACGTAGCTCCAGGCGCGGAAGATGCCGAGCGGAAAGCGCGTCTCGAGCATCACGCGACCGAGCGCCAGCCAGCCGCGCCGCGCCGCCGGCACGCCGAGCACCACCTCGGCGATGCCGCCGGCCGGCACATCGACCACCAGTTGCGCGCGCGACGCGAGATGCCGCGCGAGGATCGCCGGGCGGTCGAAGTCGGCGCGCGCGTCGAGGTACAGGCGAAACTGCGCCGCCTCGCCAGCGAACACCGGCTCGGCTCGCCCGTGGCTCACCGCCGTGCGCGCGAGATTGCGCGCGGTATGCACCATCCCTGCGAGCGCCATCCCCGCGAGCAGGAAGGTCAGCGCGAAGCCGAGCGACAGCGCGTAATTGATCGAGCCCACCAGCAGGATGAGGAGCGTCAGGGCGAACAGGTAGCCGAGCTGCGTCGGCACGATGTACACGCGCCGGTGCACCAGCACCACCGCGCCGCGCTCGGGCGGCGTGAAGCCGTAGATCCAGTTCGCCACCTTGGGGTGCCTGTCGAGCAGCGTGCCGATCATGCAGTGGGTCCATCGTACTTCCAGCGCCCGCGCCACGCGGCGAGCACCAGGTTCGGATATTCGGGCTGGCCGAGCGAGCCGTTATAGCGCCCGAGCGCCCGGTAGTAGTCGCCCTTCTCCAGGTCGAGATAGAAACGCAGGATGGCGCAGCCGTAGGCGAGGTTGGTGCGCAGGTGAAACAGATTGTGGTTCGGCTGGCCGATCAGCTTTACCCAGAAGGGCATCACCTGCATGTAGCCGCGCGCGCCGGCGCGCGACACCGCGTACTTGCGAAAGCCGCTCTCGACCTCGATCACGCCGAGCACCAGCTGCGGATCGAGCCGCGCGCGCGTCGCCTCGTAATGCACCGTGCGCAGGAGCTCGAGGCGCTGCTTGCGGTCGGGGATGCGCTTCTCGAGGCGCACATCCATGTCGTTCAGCCAGCGCTGCGCGTCGCTCGAGGAGCGGAAGGCCATCGACGGCACCGCCTTGTCGGCGACCAGGCGCGACAGCCGAGCGCGCACCGAGTCGGCGAGCGGCTCGTATTGCTGCGCTCCGGCGAGCACCGTCAATGGCAGTACGAGCAGCAGGATGAAGAGCGGGCTTCTCAAGCGAGCTTTTTGACCAGGAACGGCACGATCTCGCCGAGCGGCACGTCGGCCGGCTTTTCGTCGCGCCGCCCCTTGTACTCGGCATTGCCCGCCGCCAGCCCGCGCTCGCCCAGCACCACGCGGTGCGGAATGCCGATCAGGTCCATGTCGGCGAACAGCACTCCGGGCCGCTCCTCGCGATCGTCGAGCAGCACGTCGATGCCGCTTTTCACCAACTCCTGGTACAGACGCTCGGCGGCCTCGCGCACCGCGGCGCTCTTGTGCATGCCGATGGGCACGATGCAAACCGCGAACGGCGCGATCGGCGCCGGAAAAATGATGCCGCGCGCGTCGTGGTTCTGCTCGATGGCCGCGGCAACGATGCGCGTCACCCCGATGCCGTAGCAGCCCATCTCGAAGGGTTGCGTCGCTCCCTTCTCGTCGAGGAAGGTCGCGCCCATCGCTTCGGAGTACTTGGTGCGCAGCTGGAAAATATGCCCGACCTCGATGCCGCGCACGATCTCGAGCTGGCCCTTGCCGTCGGGGCTGGGATCGCCCGCCAGCACGTTGCGGATGTCGGCCACCTCGGGCTCCGCGAGGTCGCGGCCCCAGTTCACTCCGGCGAGGTGATAGCCCTCTTGATTCGCGCCGCAGACGAAATCGGCCATCGCTGCCACCGTGCGATCCGCAATCACCTTCGCCTTTGCACCCACTGGGCCGATGTAGCCGGGCGCGCAGTGGAGATGCTCGCGGATCTCGGCTTCGCTGGCGAAGCGGAAGGCGCCAATCAGCTTCTGCGTCTTGATCTCGTTCAGCTGGTGGTCGCCGCGCACGAGCAGCAGGACGAATTCGCGCTCGTGCATCACCGCTACGGCTTTCACCGTGCGCTGCAGCGGTAGGCCAAGGAGCTCGGCTACCTGCTCGCAGGTGGTTTTTCCGGGCGTCGGCAGCTTCTGCATCGCCTCCTTGGCCGCCGCGCGGGCGCCGGGCGAGAGCGCCTCGGCGAGCTCGACGTTCGCCGCGAAGTCCGACTGCGGGCTGAAGGCGATGGCATCCTCGCCGGAGTCGGCGAGCACGTGGAATTCGTGCGAGCCGGTGCCGCCGATGGCCCCGGTGTCGGCCGCCACGGCGCGGAATTTCAGCCCCAGACGGGTGAAGATGCGCGTGTAGGTGTCGTGCATGTTGCGGTACTCGCGCTCCAGATCCGCTACGTCGGCGTGGAAAGAATAGCCGTCCTTCATGACGAACTCGCGCGAGCGCATGACACCGAAGCGCGGCCGGCGCTCGTCGCGGAACTTGGTCTGGATGTGGAAGAAGTGCAGCGGCAGCCGGCGGTAGCTCTTCAATTCGTTGCGCGCAAGATCGGTGATCACTTCCTCGGAGGTGGGCTGCATCACGAAGTCGCGCTCGTGACGGTCCTTCAAGCGCAGGAGTTCGGGCCCGTACTCCTTCCAGCGCCCCGACTCCTGCCAGAGCTCGGCGGGCTGCACCACCGGCATCAGGAGCTCGATGGCGCCGGCGCGGATCATCTCCTCGCGCACCACCGCCTCCACTTTGCGCATCACGCGCAGGCCGAGCGGCAGCCAGGTGTAGATGCCCGCGGCGAGGCGGCGGATCAGGCTCGCGCGCAGCATCAGCCGATGGCTCACGATCTCGGCCTCGGCGGGCACTTCCTTCTGCGTCGCGATAAAAAACTTCGAGGTTTTCATGCGCCCGCACCAGCATTGTCTTTACCGGTGGGCTGTGGAAAAATCGATAAGGATTCTAACGTAGGCGGTGCAGGCCATGCTCGACAAGGAAGGCTACCGTCCGAATGTCGGCATCATCCTCGCCAACCCGCGGAACGAGGTGTTCTGGGGCAAGCGGGTCCATCAGCACGCCTGGCAGTTCCCCCAGGGCGGCATCAAGCACGGCGAAACCCCGCTGCAGGCCATGTACCGCGAGCTCGAGGAGGAGATCGGGCTGCAGCGCGAGCACGTGCGCATCCTCGGGCGCACGCGCGAATGGCTGCGCTACGAGGTACCCGAGAAGTGGATGCGCCGCGATTGCAAGGGCCTGTACCGCGGCCAGAAGCAGATCTGGTATCTGCTGCGCATGACCGGGCGCGACTGCGACGTCCGCCTGCGCGCCAGCGGGCACCCCGAGTTCGACGCCTGGCGCTGGCACGACTACTGGATCCCGCTCGAGACCGTGATCGACTTCAAGCGCGAGGTCTACCGCCAGGCGCTGATCGAGCTGCATCGCTATCTGCAGGCCGACCACCGCCGCGTCCGCGCGCGGCGCCTCGAAGCGGCGCATCCGTAAGAGAATCCATGGAGCGTGACTTCCAGCCGCTGCCGATCCGCGAGCTGGGTGCGAACGCCGGCTTCCGGCGCCCGATCCAGCCGCAGTCGGCGCGCGTCAGCGCCGAGTCGCCCGCGGCGCAGGTGATGACCGATCTCACGCGCGTCGCGCCCGCCACCATCCGCCCGCAGGCGCCGCTCGCGGGCGCCAATCAGTTCATGATCACGCGCGGCGTGCGCCTGCTCCTGGTCACCGACGACCACGAGAACGTGCTCGGCGTCATCACCGCGACCGACATCCTCTCCGAGCGCCCGATGCGCGCGGCGATCGACCGCGGCATGCGGCGCGACGAGCTCACCGTCGGCGACGTCATGACCGGCGCCGAGCAGGTCGAAGTCATCGCCTACGCCGACGTCGAGGGCGCGCGCGTCGGCCACGTGCTCGAGACGCTGCGCCGCGCCGGCCGTCAGCACGCGCTGGTGGTGGAACACGACGACGGGCGCAACATGGTGCGCGGTATCTTCTCGATCTCGCAGATCGCGCGCCAGCTGGGCGTTGCGGTGCCGAGCGTCGGCGAGGTGGCGCGCACCTTTTCGGAAATCGAATCCGCCATCAAGTAAGTCGAACTGTAGCGAGACCCGATGAAAGCACTCAAAGGCACGAAGACGCACGCCAACCGCTTCCAGAAAGCGCTCGATGCCCCTGCGGACTGAACGCGCGCCGATCGAGCGCGGCTCGCTGCTTTCGCTCGAGGCTTACGCGCGCCAGCGCAACGAGTTCCGCGCCAAAGTGATGCAGCACAAGAAGCGCCGCACGGTGCACCTGGGCGCTCACCTCACCCTGCAGTTCGAGGACGAGCTCACCATCCGCTACCAGGTGCAGGAGATGCTGCGCATCGAGCGCATCTTCGAGGAGGATGGCATCCAGGGCGAGCTCGATGCCTACAACCCGCTGCTGCCCGACGGCAGCAACTGGAAGGCGACGATGCTGATCGAATACCCCGACGCCGAGGAGCGCAAGCGCATGCTCGCTCGCATGAAGGGCATCGAGCGCCAGGTCTGGGTGCAGGTCGAGGGATGCGAGCGTGTCGGCGCCATCGCGGACGAGGACCTGGAGCGCGAGAATGACGAGAAGACCTCCGCGGTGCATTTCGTGCGCTTCGAATTCTCCGCGCCGATGCGCGAGGCGCTGCGCGCCGGCGCGCAGGTGATCCTCGGCGTCGAGCACCCGGCGTACCGCGCCAACGCCGAGCTCGGCTCCGAAGTGCGCGCCGCGCTCGCCGCCGACCTCGATTGAGGTTTGTTTTACTGCTCCTGCTGGCGGGCTGCGCCACGGCCGACCGGTCCTTGAGCGATTGGGAGCGCGAGCAGGCGCAACGCGAGCCGGCTGCGCGACCCGCCGCAGATGAAAGCGTGGCGCTGCCGGCGTATCCGGTAGCCAGCAACCTGGTCGAGTTCAGCATCGATGACCCCGGCGGCTTTCGCTACTTCGTCGATCGCGCGACGCTCAGCGTCGGCAAGGACGGCGTGGTGCGCTACGTGCTGGTGGCGCGCAGCGCGGCTGCGCAGAATGTGAGCTTCGAAGGCTTCCGCTGCGCCACTGGCGAGCACCGTGTTTTTGCCCTCGGCCGCGCCATGGGCGGCACTGAGGGCACCTGGGCGCGGTCCTTCAGCGGATGGCACTCGATCACCGCGGCGCAGCCGCGGCAGATCACGCTGTTCCGTGAATTCCTGTGCCCGCAAAAGGAGCCGGTCGCCTCGGCGCGAGAGGGTGTGCGCGCGCTGGAGCGCGGCGTGCGCCCTGAAAGCGGGCGCTAGAGCAGCACCAGGTTGTCCCTGTGGATCAGCTCGGGCTCGTCCATGTAGCCGAGGATCGATTCGATCTCGCTCGAGGGACGGCGCATGATGCGCCGCGCCTCGGCGGCGGAGTAGTTCACCAGTCCGCGCGCCACTTCGCGCCCGTCGGGGTCGAGGCAGGCGACCACCGCGCCGCGCTCGAATTCTCCGGAGACCTCGGTGACGCCGACCGGCAGCAGGCTCTTGCCGGCGCTCTTCAGCGCCCGGGCGGCGCCGGCGTCCAGCTTCAGGCGTGCGGCCACCGTGAGGTGGTCAGCCAGCCACTGCTTGCGCGCCGCGAGCGGCACGGTCTTCGCGGTGAGCAGGCTGCCCAGGCGCTCGCCGGCGGCGAGGCGCACCAGCACGTCGCGCTCACGCCCGTCGGCGATCACCGTGTGCGCGCCGCTGCGCGCGGCGCGGCGCGCAGCCTGCACCTTGGTGAGCATGCCGCCCTTGGCGAGCGCGCTGCCGGTGCCGCCCGCCATCGCTTCGAGGCGCGCATCGAGCGCATCGGCCTCCTCGACGAGCTTGGCGCCGGCCGCCACGCGAGGGTCGGCGTCGAACAGCCCCTGCTGGTCGGTGAGGATGATGAGCGCGTCGGCCTCGACCAGGTTGGTCACCAGCGCGCCGAGCGTGTCGTTGTCGCCGAACTTGATCTCGTCGGTGACCACGGTGTCGTTCTCGTTGATCACCGGGATGACGCCGAGCTCGAGCAGCGTGCGCAGTGTCGAGCGCGCGTTGAGATAGCGCTGCCGGTCGGCGAGGTCGGCGTGCGTCAGCAGCACCTGCGCTGTGTGCAGGCCGTGGCCGCGAAAGCAGCTCTCGTAGCACTGCACCAGCCCCATCTGGCCGACTGCCGCCGCGGCCTGCAGCTCGTGCATCGTCTGCGGACGCCGCGTCCAGCCGAGGCGCTGCATGCCTTCGGCGATGGCGCCGCTCGACACCAGGATCACGCGCCGGCCGCCGGCGACGAGGCGCGCGATCTGCTCCGCCCACAGCGCGATCGCCGCCGCGTCCAGCCCGCGTCCGGCCGCCGTGACGAGCGACGAGCCGACCTTGACGACCAGCGTCTTAGCGGCTGCGAGCGGGCTCATTGGAGGAAAGCTCTTTCGCTATTGCCTTGGTCAGCGCCAGGCAGCCTTCGCCGGTCAGCGCCGAGATGGCGAACCATGGCCGCTTCCAGCGCAGCTGTCGCAGCACCTTCGCGGCGCGCTCCGGGGCGTCGTTCACGGCGTCGATCTTATTGAAGATCAGCCAGCGCGGCTTGCGAAACAGCGCCGCGTCGTATTTTTTCAGCTCGCCGGCAATGGTGCGCGCCGCGTTTGCCGGCTCTTCGTCCGCCAGGTCGACCAGCTGCAGCAGGAGGCGAGTGCGCGCGAGATGGCGCAAGAACTGGTGGCCGAGGCCCGCGCCTTCGGAGGCGCCTTCGATCAGTCCGGGAATATCGGCGACCACGAAGCTCGACTCGCCCACGCGCACCACGCCGAGCGACGGATTGAGCGTGGTGAACGGGTAATCGGCCACCTTCGGCCGCGCGCTCGACACGGCGCGGATCAGGCTCGACTTGCCGGCGTTCGGCATGCCGAGCAGCCCGACATCGGCGAGCACTCGCAGCTCGAGGGTGAGGCGCCGGCTCTCGCCGGGCTCGCCGCGCGTGAACTGGCGCGGCGCGCGGTTGATGCTCGACTTGAAGTGCACGTTGCCAAGGCCGCCTTTGCCGCCGCGCGCGAGCAGCGCGCGCTGGCCATCCTTCGCCAGATCGGCCACCAGGTCGCCGGTCTCCGCGTCGCGGATCAGGGTGCCGACCGGCACGCGCAACTCGACATCGGCGCCGCCTCTTCCGTTGCAGTCCGAGCCGGCGCCGCGGCGGCCGTGCTCGGCGCGGTGGATGCGCTCGAAGCGGTAGTCGATCAGCGTGTTGATGTTGCGATCGGCGAGCGCCCAGATGCTGCCGCCGAGCCCGCCGTCGCCGCCGTTCGGCCCGCCGTAGGGGATGTACTTCTCGCGCCGGAAAGTGGCCGCGCCGTCGCCACCCTTGCCGGCGTGCAGCTCGATCTTGGCTTCGTCGATGAATTTCATGCGCTGTAAATAAAAAAGCCCTATCGGCTGCGATAGGGCTTCGTTTTTGGGCGGGTCCGGCTACGCCGGCGCTTTTTCCGCTAGGACGCTGACGGTGTTGTTGCTGTCCGCGCCGCGTACCGCGTACTGCACCTGTCCGTTGACCCGCGCGTACAGCGTGTGGTCGCGCCCGATGCCGACGTTGGCGCCCGGGTGCACGCGCGTGCCGCGCTGGCGCACCAGGATCTGTCCGGCATTGACGCGCTCGCCGCCGTAGACCTTGACGCCGAGCCGCTTCGACTGGGAGTCGCGCCCGTTGCGCGAACTGCCGCCTGCTTTTTTGTGTGCCATTTGCTTCTAACCTTGGATGATGTCGTCGATGCGGACCTCGGTGTACGACTGCCGATGACCCTGCGATTTCTGGTAATGCTTGCGCCGGCGCAGCTTGAAGATGCGCACCTTGTCGCCGCGGCCGTGTCCGACCACCGTCGCTTTGACGAGCGCGCCCGAGACGAACGGCGCGCCGACCTTGACACTGTCGCCGGCGCCGACGAGCAGCACCTCTTCGAACGAGACGTTGGCGCCGACCTCGGCGGCGAGCGCTTCGACGCGAAGGCTTGCGCCAGACTCGACCCGATATTGCTTGCCGCCGGACTTGATGACTGCGTACATTGGTTGTGTGTTGAGACCCGGAAAAGCCGACAATTATAAGGGAATCATGAGCTTCGTGTCCATGTTGGCGCCGGTCGCGGACGATATGCGGCGCGTCGGCGAGCTGGTCGGCGAGCGGCTGGAGTCCGATGTGGCGCTGGTGCGCCAGGTGGCCCAGTACATCGTCGCCGCAGGCGGCAAGCGCCTGCGGCCGGCGCTGCTGCTCCTCGCCTGCGGCGCGCTTGGCTACCGCGGCGAGGCGCGCCTGACGCTCGCCGCGGTGGTGGAGTTCATCCACACCGCGACACTCTTGCACGACGACGTGGTCGACGAATCGCAACTGCGCCGCGGCATGCGCACGGCCAATGCCGCGTTCGGCAACGCAGCCTCGGTGCTGGTCGGCGATTTTCTCTACTCGCGCGCCTTCCAGATGATGGTCGAGGTCGACGACATGCGCGTCATGCGCGTGCTGGCGGAAGCCACCAACACCATCGCCGCCGGCGAAGTGATGCAGCTGATGGGAAGCCACGATCCCGAGGTCGACGAGGCCCGCTACCTTGAAGTGATCCGCCGCAAGACCGCCAAGCTGTTCGAGGCGGCGGCGCGCCTGGGCGCGGTGCTCGCGAAGAGTCCCGCGGCGATCGAGACCGGGCTCGAGCGCTACGGCGCTCATGTCGGCACCGCCTTCCAGCTGATCGACGACGTGCTCGACTATTCCGGCGACGAGGCGGCGATCGGCAAGAGCCTGGGCGACGATCTCGCCGAAGGCAAGCCGACCCTGCCGCTGATCCACGCCCTGCGCGCCGGTTCGCCGGCCGAGCAGGCGGTGGTGCGCCGGGCGATCGTCGGCGGCGGCCGCGACGACTTCGGCGCGGTGCTGCACGCGATCCGCGGCAGCGGTGCGCTCGACTACGCGCGCGCCGCGGCGCAGCGCGAAGCCGACGCCGCCGTTGCCGCGCTCGCGCCGTTGCCGCAGTCGGAATTCAAGCGATCTTTGCTAGAATTGGCGGCCTTTTCCGTAGTGCGCCAATCGTAAGTCGGGGTGTAGCTCAGCCTGGTAGAGTACTGCGTTCGGGACGCAGGTGTCGGAGGTTCAAATCCTCTCACCCCGACCACTCTGGTAGTTCAAGCGCCCACGATCCGCAGGAGCTCAGCAACCCGGGCGTCATACGAGTGCTCGCGCTGAAACGACGGCGCGGCGGCGAGCGCGGCCGCCTTGAGCTCGGCAGCCCTCGCGGGTAGCGAGCGCGCGAGGCGCACCAGATCGTCGTCGGTCCGGTAGATCAGCATTGCCGCGCGCTGCGCCGGCGTGAAGAGCTCGTCCAGCTCGCGCTTATGGTCGACCAGCTGCGGCGTGCCGCAGGCGCCGGCCTCGAAGACGCGCGGGTTCAGGCCGAAGTCGAAGCGCTCGCGCCAGGTGTGGATGTTGAGCGTCGCATCGCAGGCCGCGAAGATCTCCACCATGCGCTCGGGCGAAAAGAAGCCGTGCGCCAGTCGCCGCCGAAGCGGCGAGGCGCGGCGCAATTTGCGCCGCCAGGGCCCGTACACACGCAGATCCACGCCCGCGATGACCAGGCTCTCCACCATGCGCTCGCGCAGCGCCGACCAGTCGCCGGCGAACGAGACCGTGGATTCGCGTGGCCTGCCCTCGAGCGGGCGGTGCACCGACGAGTCGCAGGCGCTCGGCAGGAAGCGGACCTGGCGCAGGCCGGCCGCCGCGTAGGCGTCGACCGAATATTTGGCATTGGTGAAGGCGAGGTCGTACTGCGCGAGGAGCGGTACCGCGCGCTGCCATTGGAACGGGTCGTTCAGCCACCAGTTCACGCTCTTCGCGCCGCGGCGGCGCAGCTCGGCCAGCACCCGCTTGCTGACATTCACGCCGTACAGCGCGAGAAACAGGTCGGGGCGATGCGCCTCCACCGCGGCGAGCAGGCGTGCTTCCACCACTTCGGCGGCCTCGCGCCGCAGGAGCTTGCGCCGCAGCTTTTCCACCAGCGTAGGTGAATAGTCGACCACCCGGGTGTCGTGGCCGAGAGCGGCGAGCGCATCGGGCACGAAGCGGTTCATGCGCACGGTGTGCAGATTGCCAGGCACCGCGACCAGGATTTTCATCTTGGCTATGATAGCCAGACCATGGGACGCCTCCTGGTCCTCGTCGTGCTCATCGTCATCGCCGTGTGGCTGGTGCGCCGCGCGCTGCGCCGCGCATTGGGCCCCAGTGCGCCGCAAGCCGGTGCGCCGAGTGAAAAAAGCAGCGATGAACTGGTGCGCTGCGCGCAGTGCGCGGTGCTGCTGCCGCGCGCCGAGGCGCGCATGGCGGGCGGGGTGCTCTATTGCTCCGAGGAGCATGCCCGCCTCGGACCCGGGGCGCGCTGATGCAGGCGCCGCAGCGCTATCCGGAGCTGTTCCTCGCGCCGCCGGAGCGCACGCCGGAGTCGTTCTGGATCTCGCTAGGCTACTTCAACCTCTACCGGATGACGGTAGCGGCGCTGTTCCTCACGCTGTCGTTCATCTACGAGGACGCGCTCAACCTCGGCTCTCACTCGCTCGGGCTGTTCCGCTACACCTGCGCCGGCTACCTGATCCTTGCCATCAGCTTCCAGGTGGCGCTGCGCAGAGTGCGCGAGCTCTTCAACGTGCAGCTCTCGCTGCAGGCCTGCGCCGACGTGTTCGCGATCACGCTGCTGATGAACGCAAGCGGCGGCGGGCGCAGCGGCCTTGGCGTGATGCTGGTGATCTCGCTCATCGGCGCGGCGATCGTGGCGCCGCGGCGCCTGAGCTTTCTGTACGCGGCGCTCGCCACCATCGCGCTGCTCCTCGACCAGGCCTACTGGGTGCTCGGCCACGATGCGCCGATCAACAGCTTCATGCAGCCGGGGCTTCTCGCCATTGGCTGCTTCATGGCGACCGGCATCACCGGCTGGCTCGCCCAGCGCGTCGCCGCCAACGAGCGCCTGGCGATGCTGCGCGGGCGCGAGCTCGCGACGCAGATGCGGGTCAACCAGCTGGTGCTGCAGGACATGCACGACGGCGTGCTGGTGCTCGACCGCGAGGGGCGCGTGGTGCAGCACAACCCGCAGGCACCGGTGCTGTTGCGCGCCGATAAGCTGCTCGGCGCCGACATCGAGGCGCTGCTGCCCGAGTTCTCGGAGCGCTGGCGCAGCTGGCGCGCGGGCGGGGCCGCGGCGGGGTCGGCGGCCGACCTCGCCGTGCGCGGCCGCGACATCGGGCTGCGCCTGCTCGACACCGGGACCGAGGAAGGCTTCAGCGTGCTTTTCGTCGAGGACACGACGCGCGCCCGGGAGCAGGCCCAGCAGCTCAAGCTCGCGGCGCTCGGCCGGCTGACCGCGAACATCGCGCACGAGATCCGCAATCCGCTTGCCGCGATCAGCCACGCTTCGGAGCTGCTCGCCGAGCAGAAGGGCGACGACCCGGGGCGCCTGACGCGCATCATCCAGGACAACACGCAGCGCCTGGAGCGCCTGGTCTCGGACGTGCTGCAGCTCAACCGCCGCGACCGCATGTCGGCCGACCCGATTCGCCTGCATCCCTGGCTGCGCGAGTTCCTCGCCGAGTTCGTCGCCAACGAATCGGCTGCCGCACCGCGCTTCGCGGTCGAGGCCGCCGCGGATACCTGGGTCGAGTTCGACCGCGAGCACCTGCGCCAGGTGATGTGGAACCTGTTGCGCAACGCGGCGCACTATGCCGGGCCGGAGGTGGGCGCAGTGCGCATCGCGCTGCGCGGCTACGGTGGGCGCGTCGAGCTCTCCGTGATCGACAACGGCCCGGGCGTGCCGCGTGCGCGCCAGGGCCAGCTGTTCGAGCCGTTCTTCACCACCGAAGCGAAGGGCACCGGGCTCGGCCTGTACCTCGCGCGCGAGCTCTGCGCCGCGAACCGGGCGACGCTCGAATACGTCAACGGCACGGCCGGGGCGCACTTTCGCATCCTGTGCCGGGAGGCACGCGCCGCTTGAAGCGCCCCCCCGCCAACGTCCTGGTGGTCGACGACGAGCCCGATATCCGCGAGCTGCTCGAGCTGACGCTGGTGCGCATGGGGCTCGAGGTCGCCTCGGTCGGCACCATCGCCGAGGCCAAGGAGCGGCTGAAGCAGGAGCGCTACGACCTTTGCCTGACCGACATGCGCCTCACCGACGGCGAAGGACTCGACCTGGTGCGCCACATTGCCGGGCAGGCCGCCGACGTCCCGGTGGCGGTGATCACCGCCTACGGCAGCGCCGAGAACGCGGTGGCCGCGCTCAAGGCCGGCGCCTTCGACTATGTCTCGAAGCCGGTCGGTCTCGAGCAGCTGCGCGCGCTGGTGCGCGCGGCGCTTTCGCTGCCCGACCGCGGCGAGGCGCCGGCGCGAGACAAGCACCTGCACGGGCGGCTGCTCGGCGAGAGCGCGCCGCTGGTGCAGGTGCGCGAGATGATCGCCAAGCTCGCCCGCACCCAGGCGCCGGTCTATATCTCGGGGGAGTCGGGCACCGGCAAGGAGCTCGCCGCGCGGCTGATTCATGAGAACGGCGCGCGCCGCGAGCGCGCCTTCATGCCGGTGAACTGCGGGGCGATTCCCGAGAACCTGATGGAGAGCGAGTTCTTCGGCTACAAGAAGGGTGCCTTCACCGGGGCGGCGGATGACCGCGAAGGCTTTTTCCAGGCGGCGAACGGCGGCACGCTGTTCCTGGACGAGGTGGCCGACCTGCCGCTCGCCATGCAGGTGAAGCTGCTGCGCGCGATCCAGGAAAAGCGCGTGCGCAAGGTCGGCGCAACCCAGGAGGACCCGGTCGATGTGCGCATCATCTGCGCCACGCACCAGAAGCTCGCCCAGCTGGTCGCAGCCGGACGCTTCCGCCAGGACCTGTTCTACCGCATCAACGTGATCGAGCTCGCCATGCCGCCGCTACGCGAGTGCCGCGAGGACATCCCGGTCATCGCGGCCGCCATCCTCGAGCGGCTTTCGGGGCAGTCGGATGTGCCGCCGGCGCGGCTCACCGCCGAGGCGGTCGAGGAGCTCGCGCGCCACGACTTTCCCGGCAATATCCGCGAGCTGGAAAACATCCTGGAGCGAGCGCTCGCATTGTCCGCGAGCCGCGAAATTGATGTCGAGGATCTGCGCCTCAGCGCCTCTGCGGGCGCCCCGGTGGCCGCCGGCGCGGCGGCCGACAGCGCAACCTCCGCGCTGCCCGATTACCTCGACGATATCGAGCGCAAGGCGATCATCGAGGCGCTCGGCAAGACCGACTTCAACCGCACCGCAGCCGCCAAGGTCCTCGGCATCACCTTCCGGCAGTTGCGCTACCGGATGCAGCGCCTCGGCATAAAAGATGACACCAAGGCCTGACCGGCGGGTCGAATCCCCCAACCAGGACGAACGTCCGCCCGGCACCGAAATCAGCTTGCTCGTGGTGCACTCGATCAGCCTGCCGCCGGGCGAATACGGCGGCGATGCGATCGAGCGGCTGTTCACCAATCGCCTCGACCCGGCCGCGCATCCCTATTTCCGCGAGATCGCCGAGCTGCGCGTCGCGTCGCATTTCCTGATTCGCCGCGACGGCGAGCTGCTGCAGTTCGTACCGGTCGAGCGGCGCGCCTGGCACGCCGGCGTCTCGTCGTGGCGCGGCCGCGAACGCTGCAACGACTTCTCGATCGGGGTCGAGCTCGAAGGCACTGACGACGACCTCTTCACCGACGCGCAATACGCGCGTCTGGTCGAGTTGATTCGCGGCTTGCAAGCCGCACTGCCGCTGCGCGACATCGCCGCGCACAGCGACGTCGCAGCCGGCCGCAAGACCGATCCGGGTGCCGGCTTCGACTGGCCGCGGCTGCTCGCGGCGCTGTCTCACCACAACATCTAGTCACCGCAACGTCTTGCGCACCAACGCCTGGTGTTGCGGCGCGGCAACGCGTCTATATGTAGTGCTGATTGCGACATCCCGCACAATATTTAGTGGGCGAGCTTGCAAAAAAAAATTCGCGTGTGTACATTGACCCACAACAGCTAGTCACAAAGACGTAATACAGCCCTAGATATTGGGTATAGACGGGAACGGGGAGGCCGACATGCAGATCGCTCAGGACAACACCGCAGTCGCCCCCGGTTTTGGCAGCAGCCTGTCGCAGACGACGGGCAGCGCGCGCGGCGTGTATACCGATTACAAGGTGATCCGGCGTAACGGCGCCGTAGTCGGCTTCGAGCCCTCCAAGGTCTCGGTGGCGATGACCAAGGCCTTCCTTGCCGTCAACGGCGCTCAAGGAGCGGCCTCGGCGCGCATCCGCGAGCTGGTCGCCGGCCTGACCGACACGGTGGTCGGCACGCTGCTGCGCCGCCAGCCGCAGGGCGGCACCTTCCATATCGAGGACATCCAGGACCAGGTCGAGCTCGCGCTGATGCGCTCGGGCGAGCACGACGTGGCGCGCGCCTACGTGCTCTACCGCGAGGAGCGCTCGAAGCTGCGCCTCGCGGAGAAGGCGGCGAAGAAGGAGCCGGGACTGCATGTGGTCGAAAACGGCCAGCGCAAGCTGCTCGACCGGGCAGCGCTGCGCGCGCTGGTGGTGGCGGCCTGCGAAGGCCTGCCCGAAACTGCGCCCGAGGCGATCCTCGAGGCGACGCTGCGCGACCTGTACGACGGCGTGCCGATGGAAGAGGTGCGCAAGTCCGCGGTGCTCGCCGCGCGCGCCCTGATCGAGAAGGATCCGGGCTACAGCTACGTCACGGCGCGCCTCCTGCTTCACGGCATCCGCTTCGAGGTGCTGGTCGAGGAGGTGAGCCAGGCCGACATGGCGACGCGCTATGCGACCTACTTCCAGCAATTCATCGAGCTTGGCATCACGGCGGAGCTGCTGGACCCGGAGCTCGCGCGCTTCGACCTCGCCAAGCTCGGCAGAGCGCTCAAGTCCGAGCGCGACCTCAAGTTCGGCTATCTCGGCCTGCAGACGCTCTACGACCGCTACTTCCTGCACATCCGCGACCGCCGCATCGAGCTGCCGCAGGCTTTTTTCATGCGCGTGGCGATGGGGCTCGCCCTGAAGGAAAAGAACCGCGACGCGCGCGCTATCGAGTTCTACGATGTCCTGTCGAGCTTCGACTTCATGAGCTCGACGCCGACCCTCTTCAACTCGGGCACGCTGCGCTCGCAGCTCTCGAGCTGCTACCTGACCACGGTGTCGGACGATCTCACCGGCATCTACGACGCAATCAAGGAAAACGCGCTGCTCGCCAAGTACGCCGGCGGCCTCGGCAACGACTGGACGCCGGTGCGCGCGCTCGGCTCGCACATCAAGGGCACCAACGGCAAATCGCAGGGCGTGGTGCCGTTCCTCAAGGTGGTGAACGACACCGCGGTGGCGGTCAACCAGGGCGGCAAGCGCAAGGGCGCGGTCTGCTCGTACCTGGAGACCTGGCACCTCGACATCGAGGAGTTCCTCGAGCTGCGCAAGAACACCGGCGATGACCGGCGGCGCACGCACGACATGAACACCGCCAACTGGATCCCCGATCTGTTCATGAAGCGGGTGATGGACAACGCCGAGTGGACGCTGTTCTCCCCCTCGGACGTGCGCGACCTGCACGACAAGTTCGGCAAGAGCTTCGAGGAGTCGTACCTGCGCTACGAGGACAAGGCGGCGCGCGGCGAGCTGAAGCTCTTCAAGAAACTGCCGGCGGTGCAGCTGTGGCGCAAGATGCTCTCGATGCTGTTCGAGACCGGGCATCCGTGGATCACGTTCAAGGATCCCTGCAACCTGCGCAGCCCGCAGCAGCACACGGGCGTCGTGCACAGCTCGAACCTCTGCACCGAGATCACGCTCAACACCTCGGCCGACGAGATCGCGGTCTGCAACCTGGGCTCGGTGAACCTGGTCGCGCACATGTCCGATCAGGGACTGGATTTCGACAAGCTGAAGCGCACCATCCGCATCGCCATGCGGATGCTCGACAACGTCATCGACATCAACTACTACGCGGTCGACAAGGCGCGCAATTCCAACCTGCGCCACCGCCCGGTCGGCCTCGGCATCATGGGATTCCAGGACTGCCTGCACAAGCTGCGCGTCGGGTATGCGTCGCCCGAGGCAGTCGAGTTCGCCGACCGCTCGATGGAAATGGTCGCCTACGCCTCGTACTGGGCCTCGACCGAGCTGGCCGAGGAGCGCGGCCGCTACGCCTCGTTCCAGGGCTCGCTCTGGGACCGGGGCGTGCTGCCGCAGGACACGCTCGACCTGCTCGCCGCCGAGCGCGGCGGCTACGTCGAGCTCGACCGCTCGGCGAGCCTCGACTGGGACGCGCTGCGTGCGCGCATCAAGCGCTTCGGCATGCGCAACTCGAACTGCATCGCCATCGCGCCGACCGCCACCATCGCCAACATCATCGGCGTTTCGGCCTCGATCGAGCCGACCTACCAGAACCTGTTCGTGAAATCGAACCTGTCGGGCGAGTTCACCGTGGTGAACGAGTATCTGGTCGCGGACCTCAAGGCGGCCGGGCTGTGGGACGAGGTGATGATCGCCGACCTCAAGTACTTCGACGGCAATCTCGCGCGCATCGACCGCGCGCCGGCGGGGCTGAGGAAGCTCTACGCCACGGCCTTCGAAGTCGAGCCGAAGTGGCTGGTCGAGGCGGGCGCGCGGCGCCAGAAGTGGATCGACCAGTCGCAGTCACTCAACATCTACATGGCGGGCGTCTCGGGCAAGAAGCTCGATGAGACCTACAAGCTCGCCTGGCTGCGCGGCCTGAAGACCACCTACTACCTGCGGGGCATGGGCGCGACCCATGCCGAGAAGTCGACCAGCAAGGCCGGGGCGCTGAACGCGGTGCCGATGGAAGTCGAGACGGCTGAGGCCGGGGTCAAGGTGTGCGCGATCGACAACCCGGATTGCGAGGCATGTCAGTGAAGGGGGATCGCACGTGATCACGCTTGGCAGCCTGAGCTTTTCCGGACCGTTCCTTGCGCCGCTGTGGACGCCGCCGAAAACGGCGGGGCTCTACGCGGTGCTGGTGCCGGGCTGGCGGCTGCTCACCTTCCGGGCGCTGTACTTCGGCCAGGCCGAGAGCTTCAGCCCCGATCTCCTGAAGTCCCATGAGCGTCATGCCGAGTGGGTGACGATCGCCGGCACCGACTGGAACCTCTACATCGCGACCCACGAGATGTCGTTCGCCACGCCGGCGCAACTCGAGTCGGCGGCGCGCGAACTGGCCCGAAGCTACAAGCCCGAATTCCAGCCGGTCGACGGCAAGAACACTCCAAGCCTGCGCACGCTGCTCCTCGCGCAGGCGATGCGCAACGGACAGGACAAATAGATGGACTACGGACGCCCCCATGCTTAAGTTCGAAGATCTGGCGATCCAGCCGGCCAGCGGTTTTGTGCCGGCCAGCGTCGCGCAGGAGCCGGGGGAGACGGCGGTGCCGTTCCGCCGGGTCACGGCCGAGGACAAGAGGGTCATCAACTCCAAGGCCGACGTCAATCAGCTGGTGCCGTTCAAGTACAAGTGGGCCTGGGAGAAGTACATCTCGGCCTGCGCCAACCACTGGATGCCCCAGGAAATCAACATGAGCCGGGACATCCAGTTGTGGAAGGATCCGAACGGGCTCACCGACGACGAGCGCCGCATCGTGAAGCGCAACCTCGGCTTCTTCGTCACCGCCGATTCGCTCGCCGCCAACAACATCGTGCTCGGCACTTACCGGCACATCACCGCCCCCGAATGTCGCCAGTACCTGCTGCGCCAGGCCTTCGAGGAAGCGATCCACACCCACGCCTACCAGTACATCGTCGAGAGCCTCGACCTGCCGGAATCCGAGATCTTCAACGCCTACCACGAGATCCCGTCGATCCGCGAGAAGGACGAGTTCCTGGTGCCGTTCATCGACGTCCTCACCGACCCGGCGTTCAAGACCGGCACGCCGCAGGCCGACCAGCAGCTCTTGAAGAGCCTGATCGTCTTCTCCTGCCTGATGGAGGGCCTGTTCTTCTACGTCGGCTTCACCCAGATCCTGTCCATGGGGCGGCAGAACAAGATGACCGGCGCCGCCGAGC
>DASWER010000280.1:0-2587 GCA_036394655.1 Burkholderiales bacterium | reverse complement strand
AACTGTTGCAGGCCATTCAATTTCGCGCGGTCGTTCGGGCCGCAATGCAGCTCGACCGCGATCCAGGCCCGGCCGGCAAAGCGCTCGGCGAGCCACGCTGCCGGCGAGACATCGTCGCCAGGGATCCAGAGCACCAGCGCATTGGTTTTCTCCAGCGCCTCGAGATCGGAGCGCGCGAGCGCATAGGCGCCCTTCTTGCCGCGGCGGCGGCCGGTGGTGATGAGCGAGGAGAGGGCGCCGTACGAGCCCCGATCGGTGGCCAGCAGAATGAGCTTCGAGCTCTCGAGGCTGATTTCGGTGCCGTAGATCAGCTTCAAGCCGCATTCCTTGGCGGCGAAATGCGCACGCACCGCGCCGGCCAGCGAGCATTCGTCGGTGAGCGCGAGCGCTTTGTAGCCGAGCGCATGCGCACGCGCGACCAGCTCCTCGGGGTGCGAGGCGCCGCGCAGGAAGCTGAAATTCGAAAGCGCGTGCAGCTCGGCGTAGTCAGGCAAAAAAGCCATGCAGGTACCATTGCCCTTGTTCTCGATATACCCAGGCGAGCGCGCGGCCGAGCTCGGCGACGAAGTAGTCGCGCCGCGTGTCGTCGCCATCCCACCAGCCGCAGGCGATGCGCTCGGGGCCGGCGATGAGCGTGAGCTCGGCTTCTTCCACCGCCCGAACTTTGTCCAGGAGCCATGCCGGCCGCGGGCCGGGCTGCACGAACTCGTGCGGATCCCATTCGCCAGGCTCGACGCGGCGCCAGGCGTACTCCGGGCGGTGATCGGGATAGGCGGTGATGCCATGGACCGCGTCGCGCCCCAGACGCGCCTGCAGGCGCTCGAGGAGCTGCGCCCAGTCCTCGGCTTGCGCCGCACTGTCGCCGAAAAGCCCGCGGCTTCGGCCGCTGAGCAGTGTGAAGTCGCCGGCCTCGAGCGTGATGGCTTCGACCGGCTGCGCGAGCTCGAGCGTGCTCAGCTTTTCGCGCAGCAGCTGCGACAGACGCTCGGCATCGCGCGCCGGCGACGCGAGCTGCACCTGTACCACGCTGCTCGCGCCATCGTGGTGCGCGAGGCCGAGCGTGAACCCACGCACGCCGGCGTGGCGCGCAGTGAGCAGCCCTTCGAGCTGCGCGAGAAGGCGCCGCGCCGCGAACAGCAGCCCTTCGGCATGCGTCACCTCGGCGGGAAGCTCGAGCTGCGCCTTGAATTGCGCCGGCGGCACGAAGAACGCTCGCGGCTCCGGCAGTTTTCCGAGCGCGCGGTCGAGCTCATCGATCAGCGGCTGCCCGCAGCGCTGCGCGAGCCCGTCGCGCGGCAGGCGTAAGAGCTCGCCGAGCGTCGCGATGCCAATGCTGGCGCAGAACGCCTCATCGGCCCCGAGAACGCCGATCGGCAGCTCTTCGAGCGGCAGGCCGCCGCCGCGCACGCGCCACAGCGCCGCGCGTGCCGTCGGCGCGGTAGCGAACCAGGCCTGCAGCCCAAGCTCGGCGACCCCCGCCTGCAGCGCAGCGAGCAAGGCCCCGCGGCCGCCGAAATAGCGCAGGCTGCCTTCGACTTCTGCAACCAGCGCGTCGGGCGGCTCGAGCGCGACCCTAGGCGTGAACTGGCAGGCCCAGGCGGCCAGCGGCTCGAGCCCGGTCTGCAGCCCGGGGAAGTGCAGCGCGACCCAAAGCATGGAACGGTCTTTTCAAAGGCAGGTAAAGCGGCGCCGCCCTCGACGCGCCACGCCGCTTGACGATATGGACGCCAAGCTCGAGCGCGGCCGGCTCGAGCGCGAGGCGCAGCCCCGCCGGCGAGGACTCGGCCGCGGCGGCGAGCGGGCGAAACAGGAATGCCACCGCATGGCTCGCTTCGGCCGCCACGGCAAGGCGCTGCAGCTCGGCGTAGCGCGGCTTCCTCAGCCACGCCGCAAGCGCATGGCAGCCTCCGGAGCGCAACGCCTGCTCCGCGGCCCAGAGCGCATCGCGGCGGTTCGCCGGGGTGACGATCAGGAGGTGCGTGAGATCGAGCCCGGCGGCAGCGAGCGCGGGCGCATAGGGAACATGGGGCGGACCGATCCAGACGCTGCGGTTACCGGCGCTGGTCAGCGCCGCCAGCGCCGGCAGTATGAGTTCGAGCTCGCCGATACCCGCCTCGTCCGTCAGCAGCTCAGTCAGCCCCTGGCGCGGCCAACCGCCACCGGGAAGCTCTGCGTCCAGGCACGGGAAACCGGTGGGCAGCGCCGCGACGTTCTTTGCCAGAGTCCCGCCGCGCCAGACCGGGTGGCGCTGGAGGATGGTCTCGAGTGCACCCATTCTTATCGACCTTATGTACGTGACAAACGCACGTACACAGGGCCGGTCTCGGGGTAAGTCATGATCCGAGACTACTGTATATTTACACAGTATGGAAGCCCCGTTCCCCAAAACAAAAGGGCCCTTCTCTGGGCCCTCTTATGCACCGATAACGGGGACTGCTATGCAGCTTTAGCTAGTTGCTTCGGGTGGTACGACCAATCAAGTTTGAATACATCGTCGCCCAGTTGCGCGAACGCCGTTGCCACGGCCTCCTTAATGAGCGCCGCAGTCTCTACTTCGTGTTCAGCAATGGCGTCCCAAAGGGTGCCA
>DASWER010000279.1:0-8896 GCA_036394655.1 Burkholderiales bacterium | reverse complement strand
GAAGCGAAGCGCGCCGAGCGCAAGGCGAAGAAGGACGCGAAGAAGGCCGAGCGCGACGCGAAGAAGGCCGAGACGAAGTAGCTTCGTAGTACGGCGTCGGATGGGAATGCGGATTGCAGACCTCGTCTGCGGTGGCCGCTAACCCATCCGTCGATCTGCGTAAGCCGCACCCGCCGAGCCTCTCGCCGCGGGCGCTGGCGATTGCCGGCTGGAGCGCGCTGCTTGTCGCCGGGCTGATCTTTCTCGCCATCGCGTGGAACGTCACCGCGCGCAGCGCGCTGGTGACGCTCGATGGCCGCATCGCGAACTGGCTGCACAGCCACGGCACGAAAGCGCTGACGGCGTTCTTCTTCGCCGTCACCAACCTGCATTCGCCCGCCGGCATCACCGTGGCGAGCGTGATCTTCGGCCTGGTGCTGGCGCGCCTGCGCCAGTGGTACTGGCTCCTGACGCTCGCGGTGGCAGTGGGCGGCGGCATGCTCATCAACGTGGTGCTCAAGTACGCCTACGATCGGATGCGGCCGCGCTTCGACGAACCGCTGCTGGTCCTCACCAGCTTCAGCTTCCCGAGCGGCCATACCGCGGGCGCGGTGCTGTTCTACGGCGTGCTCGCCGCATTTCTCGTCTCGCGCACCTACGACTGGCGCCAGCGCGCGGCCTACGTTGCGGGCGCGATCGCCATGGTGGTGCTGGTCGCCTTCTCGCGCATGTATCTCGGCTTGCATTACCTGAGCGATGTCGTCGCCGCGGCCTGCGCCAGCACCGTGTGGCTGGTGCTGTGCCTCGCCGGAGGACACGCGGTGGTGCGCGGCAAGCTAAGCCTGCATTGGCTCGCGAGCGCTTTCCTGGTGCTGCTGCTGGTCGCCGCCGCAGTGCTGATCCCGGACGAATGGTGGTCGCGCTTCGAGGACACGCTCGAGGGCATGAATCCGGTGGTGGCGCTGCTGGTCTTCTCCGCGGTGTATGCCGTGTCGCTCCTGCTCCTCGTCCCGGCGTGGATTTTTCCGCTCGCCGCGGGCGCGATCTTCGGCTTTGCCTGGGGCGTGGTTGCCGCGCTGCTGGCGATGAGCGCCGCGGCGCTCGCCGGGCTGCTGATCTCGCGCTACCTGCTGCGCGGACGCATGGAGCGCGCTGCGCGCAAGAGCGATGTCTTCAAGGCCGTCGACCGCGCCGTGGCAAAGGAGCCGCGCAAGATCGTCGCCCTGCTGCGCATGGCGCCGGTGATCCCCGAAGGCCTGAAGAGCTACTTCCTCGGCCTGACGCGCGTGCGCCTGCAGGACTACCTGCTGGCGACCCTCGCCGGCATCGCGCCGGATATGCTCATCAAGGTCTACCTCGGCGCCGCCGGCCGCGACGCGCTGGTCCACGGCGGCGCGACGCACTGGCTGCTGCTCGGCGGCGGCATCGTCGCACTGGTTGCGCTCACGTTCATCGTTGGGCGCAAGGTCCGCAAAGCCCTCAAGCTTTAAATGGGGACAGACCCTATTTTTCTCATTCGCACTCCGTTCTCAAATGAGAAAAAATGGGGTCTGTCCCCATTTATTATTCATTTCTTCTTCGGTTTTTTTGGCGCGGCATCAAGCAGCACTTCCGCTGCGGCGCGCGCGGCGCGCGCGATCTGCGGATCCTCGCGCACCAGCGCCGAGGCGAGCGCGCCCTCCACCAGGATCTGGAGCTGCAGGGCGACGCCGGCGGGATCCTTCACGCCCATGCGCTCGAGCAGCGTGCGGTACCAGGCGAGGCGCTGCTCCTTGAACTGCACCGCGATGCCGGTCGCGGCGTGCTTGCGGTCGCCGAGCTCGGTGACCGCGTTGACGTAGGGACAGCCGCGGAAGCCGCCTTCGGTGAACAGCCGCTCGAGCCGCTCGAAGTAGGCGAGGATCTGCTCGCGCGCCGGCGCGTCCGAAGGCGCGATGTGCTTGAAGCGCGCCGTGAGATACGCGGCGATCAGCTCGTCCTTGGTCGGGTAGTAGTTGTAGAGCGTCCGCTTGCTGACGCCGGCCTCGGCGGCGATCCTGTCGACGCCGACCGCGCGGATGCCCTGCTCGTAGAACAGCTTGTCGGCGGCGGCGAGGATGCGTGCCGCGTGCGGCGCGGGCTTATGCACAGGTCGGTTTACTTTACGCTTGACAGCATTGTACGCGCTGCTGGATCATGGGTACACCGACCTGTTTACCTTGGTATTTACCCTTGGTGCCATGACCGCCCAACGCCGCTCGATGCTCGTGCTGATCGTCCTCTCCGGCGTGATCATCTCGCTTTGCATGGGGCTGCGCCAGAGCCTTGGCCTGTTCATGCGGCCGATGACGCTGGATCTCGGCGTCTCGGCGGCCGCGTTCGGCTTCTCCATTGCCTTGCAGAGCATCGTCCAGGGACTGGCATCACCCTTCGTCGGCGCGCTGGCCGACCGCCATGGCCCACGTCCCGTGCTGATCGTCACCGCGCTCATCTACGTCGCGGGGCTGCTGCTGATGCTCGTCGCCACCTCGTTTAGCGGCGCGCTCGAGATCGCCGGCTTCCTGATCGGCATCGGCACCGCCGGCACCGGCTTCGGCGTGCTGATCGGCACCGTCTCGCGCGCCACGCCGATCGAGAAGCGCAGCCAGACCGTGGGCATCGTCGCCGCGGCGGGGTCGCTCGGCACCATGATCCTCGCGCCGCTCGGCCAATGGCTGATCAACGGCTTTGGCTGGCGCGCGGCGATGGTCGGCTTCGCGGTGATCGCCGGCTCGATCGTGCTGCTCTCGCTGCCGATCCGCGAGCAGGCGGCCGCGGGAATCGCGACCAACGTCAACCAGAAGCTCGGCGATGCGCTGCGCGAAGCCATGGCGCACCGCGGCTACCTCTTCATGACGCTCGCCTTCTTCGCCTGCGGCTTCCAGCTGGTGTTCATCACCACGCATCTGCCGGCGTACCTGCAGCTGTGCGGCGTCGCGCCCGGTGTGGCGGCCAGCGCGCTCGGGCTCATCGGCCTGTTCAACGCCATCGGCACGTACATGTTCGGCCTGCTCGGCGCGCGCTACAGCCAGAAGCGCCTGCTCGCCCTGATCTATCTGCTGCGCACGTTGTTCATCGCGGTTTTCCTGGTGGTGCCGATCAGCGCCGCCACCACGCTGGTGTTCGCCGCGGCGATGGGCTTCCTCTGGCTCGGCGTCGCGCCGCTGGTGAACGGCATCATCGCGCGCGTGTTCGGGCTGACGCACTTCAACACGCTCTTCGGTATCGTGTTCCTGTCCCACCAGGTCGGCTCGTTCTTCGGCGCATGGATGGGCGGGCTGGTGTTCGACCGCTGGGGCAACTACAACTTCGCCTGGGGCGCGCTGATCGTGGTCGGCGTCGCCGCGTTCCTCCTGCAGTGGCTGATGGACGAGAGCCCGCCGCGCGTGCGCGCTAGCGCGGCCGCGCCGATGCCGGCATAGTTTCCTCCACAGGAGGAAGCGATGCTGCAGAAGTCCCCGATGTATTCGTACATTCCCGCAAAGGACGTGAAGCGCGCGCGGCAGTTCTACGAGCAGAAGCTCGGCCTGAAGCCCAAGCAGGAAACCGCCGGCGGCGTGGTCTATGAATTCGCCGAGCACACCGCTTGTTTCCTCTACCCGACGCCGAACGCCGGCACCTCCAGGGCGAGCCAGGCGTTCTGGCAGGTCGGGGACATCGAGCGCGAAGTCGCCGAGCTGAAGGCGCGCGGCGTGAAGTTCGAGGACTATGACATGCCGGGCATGAAGACCGAGAACGGCATCACCACCGCGGGCGGCGCCAAGTCGGCGTGGTTCAAGGACTCCGAGGGCAACATCATGGCGCTGATCCAGACCCTCTAGGCATAATAGGTTGATGCACAGGCTGCTCTGGGCGGCGCTTCTCCTCATCGCCAGCGGGATCGCCCAGTCGCAGCAGTATCCGTCGCGCCCGATCCGCTTCATCGTGCCGTTCCCGCCCGGCGGCGGCGTCGACATCGTGGCGCGCGCGGTCGGCGAGAAGCTCGCGCCGCGGCTCGGCCAGCCGGTCGTGATCGACAACAAACCGGGCGCCGGCACCACCATCGGCACCGCGGCCGCGGCGCAGAGCGCGCCCGACGGCTACACGCTGCTGGTGAGCGGCATCGGCAGCCAGGCGATCGTGCACTACATGCATCCCAAGCGCCCGTTCGACATGCAGCGCGATTTCGCGCCGGTGGCGCGCATCGCCGACGGCACGATCGCGTTCGTGGTGCCGCAGTCCTCGCCGGCGAAATCGGTGCAGGACTTCGTCGCGCTCGCCAAGGCGAACCCCGGCAAGTTCACTTTTGCCTCCTCCGGCGTCGGCGGGCTGATCCATCTCACCGGCGAGATGTTCAAGCAGGCGGCCGCCATCGACCTCACGCACGTGCCGTACAAGGGCACGACGCAGATCCTGCCCGACATCCTCGACGCCCGCGTCGATCTCGCGCTCGACAGCCTGCCGGCCTACCTGCCGCACATCCAGAGCGGCA
The DNA here is from genome assembly GCA_036394655.1 of Burkholderiales bacterium. Lineage (GTDB taxonomy): Bacteria > Pseudomonadota > Gammaproteobacteria > Burkholderiales > SG8-39 > SCGC-AG-212-J23. The sequence continues at coordinate 4,428 of DASWER010000279.1, read as the reverse complement.
AGGTCCGCGTGTTCGCCGTCGCTTCGCGCAGCCGCTCGTCGCTCCTGCCGGAGCTGCCGACGATGGCGGAGGCGGGCGTGCCCGGCGTCGTCTCGGCGACCGACTACGCGCTCTTCGCCCCCGCCGGCACGCGCCGCGATATCGTGATGCGCCTTTACCGCGAGACGGCGGCGGTGCTCGAGATGGCGGAGGTTCGCGCCAAGCTCGCCACGCAGGGCATCGAAGTGCGCGGCGGCACGCCCGAGGCGCTCCAGGCCGAGCTAGCCGACGAGATGGTGAAGTGGGGGCGCGTCATCAAGCAGGCCAACATCACACCGGAGTGAGCATGAAAGTCGCTGTCCTCGACGATTATCACAACACCGTTCCCAGCCTCGCGGCTTTCAAGAAGCTCGCGGCGCACGATGTCAAGGTGTGGAACGACCATCTGCAGGATACCGACGCGCTCGCCGCGCGGCTGAAGGAGGTCGAAGCGCTGGTGCTGATCCGCGAGCGCACCAAGATCCGCGCGCCGCTGCTCGAGCGGCTGCCGAAGCTCAAGCTGATCAGCCAGCGCAGCGTCTACCCGCACATCGACATCGAGGCGTGCACGCGGCGCGGCGTGCTGGTGTGCTCGAACATGCATACTGGCTCGCCCTCGTACTCCACCGCGGAGATGACCTGGGCGCTGATCCTCGCCGCGGCGCGCGAGATCCCGCAGAACGTGGCGGCGCTCAAGGCCGGCAAGTGGCAGGTCGGCGTCGGCTCGACGCTGCGCGGCAAGACGCTCGGCATCTTCGGCTATGGGCGCATCGCCGGCGAAGTCGCCAAGGTCGGCGCCGCGATGGGCCTGCGCGTGCTGGTGTGGGCGCGCGAAGATTCGCGCAAGAAGGCGCAGGCCGATGGCTACGCCGTCGCCGCCAGCAAAGAGGAGTTTTTCGCCACCAGCGACGTGCTGAGCCTGCATCTGCGCCTGGTCGACGCGACGCGCGGCATCGTCACCGCGGCCGACCTCGCGCACATGAAACCGACCGCGATCTTCGTCAACACCAGCCGTGCGCCGCTCGTGGTGCCGGGCGCGCTCGAGGCGGCGCTAAAGGCGGGCAGGCCGGGAAAGGCAGCGGTCGACGTCTACGACGAAGAGCCGGTGCTCGGCGGCAAGCATCCGCTGCTGGCGATGGACAACGTGATCTGCACGCCGCACCTCGGCTACGTCACGCGCGACGAGTACGAGCTCCAGTTCTCCGACATCTTCGACCAGATCAATGCCTTCGCCGCCGGCAAGCCGATCAACGTCGTCAATCCGCAGGCACTTAAATAATTTAGCCGACGCCTTCCACGATCCGCATGTCGCGCTCGGCGCCATCGCCGAGCGCTTTCAGGGCCTCCTGGTAAGGGGCGCTGTCGTGCGCCGCGACCGCCTTGTGCACGCTGTCGAACTCGACGATCACGGTGCGCTCGCGCACGCCTTGCTCGTAGGTCTTCATCGGCATGCCGCGCACGATGAAGCGGCCGCCGGCCTTCTGCATCGCAGGCGCGGCGAGCTTGGCGTAGGCCGCCCACTTCTCCTGGTCGTTGATCTTGCGGTAGCAGGTGACGAGATAGCCCTTGGCCATGACTTCCCCTTTCGCGGTTGGCGGCTCAGTGCCGCCGGGAGGCGGCACGGCGCGATTGTCGCGCGGGAAAGCCGAACCGCGATACGGGAAAGTACGCCGCGGTGCGATAGAGCGGCTCGGGGGGATAAATCACCGCGGCGGCCTGCAGCGCCATGAGCCGCTGGCGCTGCAGCCACTCGGCCTCCGCGAGGTCCATGCGGCGATAGAGCTCGACCTCGCGGTTCAGCGCAGGGTCGGCCGTATAGACCGAGATGCGATCTCCAACCACCTGGGCCTTGGCGGCCGGGGGAGTGTTCGAATAGGTCGTGACGCCACGCTCGTCGACCCACTTGTAGGTCTCGGCTCGCGCCAGCGCGGCGACCAGCATGAGCGCGATGAAGAGGGCAGAGCGACTCGCCATGACGCCAGCCTACCCTCAGCCCTTGGGCTTCGTCCAGGTCTCCGACCACGCGAGGCAGCAGCTCGATGAAGGCCTGCCGAAGCGTTCCTGCGCGAACACCTTGCCCGGCGACGCCTCGCCGTTGACCGAGAGCTGCGCGCTGCCCGCCGGGATGAAGGTGCTGTAGACCCCTAGCGGCCGGTTCATCGCGCCCGGCGGCATGGTGAGGACGAACGGTTTCATGAGATCCCACCAGGACAGGACAATCGCGTCATCGTCGGTAGTAATGCGCTCCTCGACCGTGGCGAGCGAATTCCCGGTGCGCGAGAACTCGGCGTCGATGATCGGCAGCGACTCGTTGGCGAACGGCTTGTGCAGCAGCACCTCGATGGCGCGCTGCAGATAGCGCACCACGCCGGCGTTGTCGGCATAGATGATGGGCCGCTCGCCGGTGAGCGGGCTCTCGATGAACATCGCGTGCCCCTGGCCCGCGGGCGACCACAGCACGCGCCAGTGGCTGACGCGATCGGTCATGGTCTTGCCGCCGTCGTTCGACAGGCGGACGAAGGAGTTCTCTCCGGTCATGACGACGTCGTGCGGATCGACCATCTGCGGCTCGGCCATCAGGGCTGTCCTTCGAATTTTTTAGCGTTGGGATCGATGTGCGACCAGGGCCGCGCCTTGCTCGTCCAGATGTGCGCGCCGATCTTCAACCCCGACGAATCGTCGAGCGTGCCCGCGCGCACGCCGAGCGTCTCGGGCGTCGCCTCGCGGTGGCTGTAGAGCGGCGAGCCGCACTCGCCGCAGAAATAGCGGTAGAGCTTGCGGCCGCTGTCGGCCTGGGTGATGAAGCGCTTGGGTGTGCCGCTGGTGAGCTGGAAGCCGTCGCGCGGCACGAATGCCGCGACCGTGCCGTGCGAGCCCGAGGCCTGCTGGCAGTGGACGCAGTGGCAGGCGCGCAGCTCGGTGATCGGGGTGCTGATGCTGTAGCGGATGGCGCCGCAAAGGCAGCCGCCGGTATGGGCCATGCCTCCCTCCTTCGGGGATGTGCGGCTACGATACGACAATGCGCAGGCTCCTGGTGCTTCTCGTTTTGCTCGCGGCGAGCGCGAGCTGGGCGCAGACCTACCCGGCCAAGCCGGTGCGCCTCGTGGTGGGATTCGCGCCCGGCGGCGGCACCGACCTCATCGGGCGGTTGCTGGCGCAAAAGCTCGGCGAGCGCTGGGGTCAGGGAGTTATCGTCGACAACCGGCTTGGCGCTTCGGGCAACATCGCTGCCGAGCACGTCGCGAGGAGTGCGCCGGACGGCTACACGCTGCTGATGGCGTTCTCCTCGCACGCGAGCAACGCGGCGCTTTCCAAGCTGCCGTTCGACATCGAAAGAGACTTCAGCGCGATCTCGCTGGTGGCGTCGGGACCGGCGCTCATCATTGCCCATCCCGCCGTGCCCGGCAAAACGCTCGCCGGCGTGATCGCGTATGCGAAGGCGCATCCGGGCGCGATCAAGTACGGCTCCTCGGGCGTCGGCGGGCCGGTGCATCTCGCCGGAGAGCTCATGCAGCAGCTCACCGGCATCCAGATGGTTCACGTGCCCTACAAGGGCATCGCGCCGGCGATGACCGCGATCCTGGCCGGTGACATCCAGCTCACTTACGCCACGCCGATTTCGGCGGCGCAACACATGAAGAGCGGGCGGCTGATCGCGCTCGCCACGGCGGCAAAGACGCGCTACCCGACGCTTGCTGAGGTACCGACGGCGGCCGAAGCCGGGTTGCCGGGCTACGAGGTGGACTTCTGGTACGCGCTGCTCGGTCCCGCCGGCATGCCGGCCGCGCTGGTCGATCGCATCCAGCGCGACGTGGCGGCGATCGTCACCGCGCCGGAGATGAAGGAGAACCTGCTGGCGCAGGGCTGCATCGCCGCGGGCAGCAAGCCCGAGGCGCTGACCACCCTGATCCAGAACGAGTACGCGCTCTGGTCGAGGGTGGTCAAAGCCGGCAATGTCCGGCTGGAATAAAGGTTAAAGCGGGCGGATCTTGCCGTCGGTCGTGAGCTCGACGCGCATGCCGGGACGGAAGTCGGTCGCGTCGGTGTCGACGTACTGCATGGTGCCGCTGCGGTCCATCTTGATCGCCAGGCGGATCATGCGGCCGCTCGGGGCCGTCTCCATGCCGACGGGCGTCTCGGGCCGATTGGTCGCGGCGCTGCCGCCGGCGGCTGCGCCCATGCGCCCGGGTGCGGCCATGACAGCCTGCACCACACCGGTCCCGGCCTGGTAGCCGACGGGCTGCGGCTGGATCGCCGGCTGGGGCGGAATCACGTTCGCTTGCTGCACGGGCGCGCAGGCGGCGACCGTGGCCGCGGCGAGGATCGAAAGGGGAATTGCGAGTCGGTTCATCGGCGTTCCTCCAGGTTGAGAGCGCAGATGAAGTAGCAATCGCCGTTCCGCATGGCAGG
>DASWER010000278.1:0-1502 GCA_036394655.1 Burkholderiales bacterium | reverse complement strand
CGATCCTTTGCGCAGGCTGCCACTGATGCCCAGTATCTTGAGTTCGGCCACTCGCTGTCTCCCGATTTTGGAAAGCGGCGAGTTTACCCCGGCTAGTGCTCGTGCCGGTGGTGCAGGTCCGGATAGTGCGGATGCCGGTGGTGCAGCGGGCCATGCCGGTGCACGTGGCTGTGCGGCTCGCGCCCATCCAGTCCGGCTTCGTGCTCGTGCCGATGATGAGCGTCATGCATGTGCTCGTGCGCGTGCGTGGTCGCCCCGTGCACATGCTCGTGCTCATGACGCTCCGTGAGGTGCAACCAGACGCCGAGCGCCATCAACGCCGCGGCGGCCCAGAACGCCGGGCCGGTGTGTGTGCCGGGAAGCAGAATGGCGAGCGTCGCGCCGAAAAAGGGCGCGACGGAAAAATACGCGCCGGTGCGTGCCGCGCCCAGATCCCTGAGCGCCATGATGAAGAGCACCAGGCTGATGCCGTAGCCGAGAAGTCCGACCACGCCGGCCAGCGCAATCGCGCCAGGCGCCGGCAGATAGGCGCCGAGCGCGAGCGCTAGGCCAAGGTTCGCCGCGCCGGCCACCAAGCCTTTCAGCGCGGCGATCACCACCGCGTCGCCGCCGGACACGCGCCGCGTCAGATTGTTGTCGAGCGCCCAGGCGAAGCACGCGCCGGCGACGAGCAGCGGCCCAGCCGCGCCGCTCGTCTTCGGCATCTGCTCCCACGACAGCACTACGCCGCCCGCGACGATGGCGAGCATCCCGACGAACACGCGCCGATCCACGTTCTCGCGGAACACGATCCATGCCATCGCTGCGGTGAACACCGCCTCGAGGTTGAGGAGCAGCGAAGCGCTCGCCGCATCGGTGCGCGCGAGGCCGTACATGAGGAGCGCCGGCCCGACGATGCCGCCGGCGACGATTGCCGCCGCCAGCCACGGCAGGTCGCGCGCCGGCAGCTTCGTCGCCTTTGACTTGCGAACTGCGAGCCAGATGGAGAGACCGAGGCCGCTCCCCAGGTACAGCAGGCCGGCGAGCGCGAGCGGTGCGACGGAGCCGACGAGCAGTTTCGCAAGCGGCGTGCTGGCGCCGAAGAGGGCGGCTGACAGCAGAGCGTAAGCAATTGCGCGGTGGCGCATGCATAATCCTAGTTGATGCAAGCGGGGGTGCCGGCAGACTCCCCGTGCCAAAGACGCCACGGCGTCCAAGTTCTGCTCTGAGTCCGCTCATTTTTCTTAAATGGGCCGGAAAGGAGCCAGCATGAAACAAGCCTGCATTGCCGCCGCAACCATCTTCGCTACCAGCGCAGCGTTCGCTGAAACTATCAACTTCGACGCCGACAGCCCCGGCGCGCTGCCAAGCACGTGGCAGCAGGGCGTGACGGGGAAGGGCAGCCCGAAATGGGCGGTGCGCCAGGACCCGACCGCGCCGAGCAAGCCGAACGTGCTCCAGCAATCGGGCAGCGGCAGCTTTCCGTGGTGCGTGCTGCCGAAGACCGCGGTCGAGAACGGCTT
>DASWER010000277.1:0-13239 GCA_036394655.1 Burkholderiales bacterium | reverse complement strand
GGCGGGCGCGTCTACCCGATCCTGTTCCTCGGCTGGACGCTCAACTACGAGATGTTCTTCTATGCGCTGTTCGCCTGTGCCCTGGCGCTGAACCGGCGCCTGGCGCCCATCATGGTGTGCGCCGTGCTCGTGTTGCTGGCGGCGGCGGGGCAGATCGTCGGGCCGGGCTCGGTGATCGGCCGTTTCTACACTTCGCCCATCCTGCTCGAGTTCTGCTACGGCATCGCGGTGTTCCATGCGTGGCAGCGCTTTTCAGCAGCTGCGGGGCGAAAAACGCGAGCACGAACAGGCAAAGGGTGCCCGTCCAATAGAGCGGGACGATGCGGATCAGCCGCTTGCGCAGGAAGCCGTCGTGGTCCGCGGCGGTGACATGGCAGATGATGAAGCCGCTGATGACGAAGAAGATGTCGACGCCGAAGGCGCCGCGGGCGACGAAGTCGACGTGGTAGACGACGACGCACAGCGCGGCAAGCGCGCGCAGTGCCTGGACCGAATCCAGCATTACGCTGGCTTACGGGTTCAGGATGCGCAGCTCGAGCGACTTGCCGATCGCCTGCGTGCGATTCACGACGTTCAGCTTGCGCAGGATCTTCTGCACGTGGTTCTTCACCGTCAGCGGGCTGATCTTGAGGATCGCGCCGATCTCGAAGTTCGACTTGCCGAGGTAGATCCACTTCAGGATGTCGAGCTCGCGCACGGTGAGGATGCTGCCGCCGGCGGCCTTGTCGCCGGTGGTCTCGGCGCGCTTGGTGAGCTGCGTGCGAATCCACGCCGCGTGCAGCGAGGGCGCGAGCAGCTGCACGAGGTACGCCTGGCGCTGGCTCGCGCTGCCGGGACGGCAGGCGAAGGTAAAGAGGCTGATGGCGCGGCCCTCGGCGTCATGGATGCCGTGCACCAGGAGTTGCGTCGCGCCGAGGCGCTCGAGCTCGCGGGCGAAGCCGCCACTACCCAAAGGAGGATTAGCCGGCCCGACGTCCAGGATGACCGGCTGGTAGCGCCGCTCTTCCCAGGCCTTGAGGAGCGTCGGCGCCACTGCGGTGTCGCGCAGGAACATGTCGCTGAAGAGATTCGGCTCCGGCGTGGTCATCGAGAAGCCATCGGCACGGAACGCCGGCGGCTTGCCAAGGCACAGCGTGCAGATCAGCAGCTCGTGCCGGATCAGGCTTTGCAGCAGGCCTTGCGTCCAGCTGAAGAAGTGCGCTCGCGCGTGCACGCGGAGCGACGCATCGAGGTTGAGGACGATCGATTCGATCTGCAGGAAGTCGGTCGCCGCAGAGCGGGCATCGGAGGTTTTCGCCTCCGCACTGCCCGGCAGCATGGGCGCCTGCGCGGTATCGGACGAGGTGATAGCGGATGTGAGGGCAGTGGTCATGGGCGGCAATATAGTCCTGGCTTATTAGATGTAGTTCGAACGGCGGGGGGGCAAAAAGCTAGTCCGCTGAGGCTACAAAGCCGCCCCTTGCGCAACATCATGGTTGAACGGTGGTGGCCTAACCTGCATTGGCTTTGCCAGCCACCCGCGAAAACAGTCTCAGGGCCCAGTCGCGCCTGTTGCACAGCCAGCCCGGCACCGGCGCTCTGGTGCAGGCCGCGGTGGATCCGATCGTGTCGATCGGCACGCTCGCCGCGGCGGTTTCGTTTTTCGGCGGCCGCTTCGACGGCGCCTGCCTGATCCTCGCGCTGCTGGTCTTCGCCATGACCTTCCCGGGCAGCTTCGCGCGGGAGACTGCCAGCGCCGGCGAGCTGATGCTCGACATCGTCACCGGCTGGCTGGCGACGGTTTCGCTGCTCCTGCTGCTGGGCTGGGCCTCGCGCACGCTCGGCGTGTTCGACCAGCGCATGCTCCTCGCCTGGGCGCTCGGCACCCCGCTCGCGCTCTTTGCCGCGCACGCGCTGGTGCCGCGCCTGCTGCCGCGGCTGCTCGCCGCCGAAGGCCTGCAGAAGACCGCGGTCATCGCCGGCGCCAACGATCTCGGCCGCGGCCTGGCCGCGCGGCTGCGCGCCAATCCGCTGCACGGGGTGCGCTTCGCCGGCTATTTCGACGACCGCGCGGCGGGCCGCATCAACGAAAAGGTCCTGGGACCGATCGGCGCGCTCGGCGACTACGTGCGCACCAACAACATCGAGATCATCTACATCGCGCTGCCGATGGCCTCGCAGCCGCGCATCCTCAAGGTGCTGGAAGAGCTGCGCGACACCACCGCCTCGATCTACTTCGTTCCGGACATCTTCGTCTTCGACCTGATCCAGGCGCGGGTCGACTCGATCGGCGACCTGCCGGTGGTCGCGGTGTGCGAGACGCCGTTCTACGGCTTCAACGGCATGGTGAAGCGCGTAGCCGACTACGTCATCGCCAGCGTGATCCTGGTGTTGATTGCGCCGCTGCTGGTGGCGATCGGCATCGGCGTCAAGCTGTCCTCGGCCGGCCCGGTGCTCTTCAAGCAGCGCCGCTACGGCGTGGATGGGCGCAAGATCGTGGTCTACAAGTTCCGCACCATGACGGTCGCCGAGGACGGCAACGTCGTGCGCCAGGCGACCAAGAACGACTCGCGCATCACGCGCTTCGGCGCCTTCCTGCGCCGCACCTCGCTGGACGAGCTGCCGCAGTTCATCAATGTGCTGCAGGGCCGCATGAGCGTGGTCGGCCCGCGGCCGCACGCCGTGGCGCATAACGAGCTCTACCGCAAGCTGATCCGCGGCTACATGATCCGCCACAAGGTGCGCCCGGGGATTACCGGCCTGGCCCAGGTGAACGGCTACCGCGGCGAGACCGAGACGGTCGAGAAGATGAAGGCGCGCATCGAGTTCGATCTCGCGTACCTGCGCAGCTGGTCGGTGCTGCTCGACCTGCAGATCATCCTGAAGACCGTGGTCGTGGTGCTGCGCAAGCAAAATGCCTATTGACCGCTTCATCTGCCTCGCCACCGGCGGCGGCATCATGCTGGCGCTGCTGTTCGTCGGTTCCCACCCCGTGCCGCAGGGCTGGGACAAGCTGGCGCACTTCGCCTGCTTCAGCGTCATCACGGCGCTCCTGTGGCGCGGCACCTGCGGGCGTGCGCCGCTCGCCGTGCTTGCCTGCGTAGTCACCTTTGCCGCGCTCGACGAGCTGCACCAGATGTTCGTGCCGACGCGCAGCGCCGAGTGGCTCGATTTCGTCGCCGACGCGGCCGCCGCGGTGGCCGTGTGCGGCGTGCTTTTCATCCGAAGGAAGACCCTATGTGTGGAATCGTCGCAGCCATAGCCGAGCGTAACGTCGTGCCGATCCTGCTCGAGGGGCTGAAGCGCCTCGAGTACCGCGGCTACGACTCCGCCGGCGTGGCGGTGATCAACGGCAGCCTGCAGCGCCTGCGCAGCTGCGGGCGCGTCGCCACGCTGGAGAAGCTCGCCACCGAGCAGGGCCTGCACGGCAACATCGGCATCGGCCACACGCGCTGGGCGACGCACGGCGTGCCCTCCGAGCGCAACGCCCACCCGCACATCAGCGGCGGGGTCTCGGTGGTGCACAACGGCATCATCGAGAACCACGACGCGATGCGCGCGCGGCTGAAGGGGCTGGGCTACGAGTTCAGCTCGGACACCGACACCGAGGTCATCGCGCACCTGGTCCATTCGTTTTTGGCCTCCGGTGCCAAGCTGTTCCAGGCGGTGCGGGCGGCAACCCACGAGCTGGTCGGCGCCTACGCCATCGCGGTGATCGCGATGGACGACCCGAGCCGCATGGTGGTGTCGCGCATGGGCGCGCCGCTGCTGCTCGGGCTGGGCGACGGCGAGAACTTCGCCGCTTCCGATACCGCGGCCCTCCTCCAGGTGACGCGCCGCATGATCTACCTCGAGGAAGGCGACTGCGCCGAGGTGCGGCTCGAGAGCGTGCACATCGTCGACGTGCGCGGCCATGGGGTCGAGCGGCCGCTGCACGTCAGCCAGCTCGCCGCCGACGCGATCGAGCTCGGCACGTACCGCCATTACATGCAGAAGGAGATCTTCGAGCAGCCGGCGGCGATCGCCGCCACCCTGGAGACCGTTACGCACGCCACGAGCATCGTGCCCCAGGTGTTCGGCGCCGAGGCCGAGCAGGTGTTCGCCGGCAGCGACTCGGTGCTGATCCTCGCCTGCGGCACCAGCTTCCACGCCGGCACGGTGGCGCGCTACTGGATCGAGGGCCTCGCCGGCATCCCGTGCAACGTCGAGATCGCGAGCGAGTACCGCTACCGCGAGTCGGTGCCGAACGGCCGCTCGCTGGTCGTGGTGATCTCGCAGTCCGGCGAGACCGCCGACACCATCGCCGCCCTGCACCACGCGCGCGCGCTCGGCCAGCCGAACGCGCTCGCCATCTGCAATGTGCCGGAGTCGGCGCTCATCAGAGCCTGCAAGCTGCGCTTCCTCACGCGCGCAGGACCGGAGATCGGCGTCGCCTCGACCAAGGCCTTCACCGCTCAGCTCGCCGCGCTCTTCGTGCTGGCGATGGTCCTGGCGAAACAAAGAAATCGGTTGACCAGGGAAAAAGAGGTCGAGCTGCTCGAAGCACTGCGGCGCCTGCCGGCATGGATCGCCAACGCCCTGCGCGTCGAGCCCGAGATGGCCGCCTGGGCGGCGAAATTCGCGCGCTGCGAGCACGCCCTGTTCCTCGGCCGGGGCGTGCATTACCCGATCGCGATGGAGGGAGCGCTGAAGCTGAAGGAGATCTCTTACATTCATGCCGAGGCGTATGCCGCAGGCGAGTTAAAGCACGGCCCGCTCGCGCTTGTCGACCGCAACATGCCGGTGGTGGCGATCGCGCCGCGTGACCTGCTCCTCGACAAGCTCAAGTCGAACCTCCAGGAAGTGCGCGCGCGAGGCGGTGAGCTTTATGTGCTCGCGAACGGAGAGACGGCATTGACTACGGGACTAGCTGAGGGCGACGGCGTGCACATCGTGCACTTACATGACGATCCGGGCGTGCTCTCGCCGATCGTGAGCACGGTGCCGCTACAGCTGCTGGCTTACCACGCCGCCCTTCTCCGAGGGAACGACGTGGATAAGCCGCGTAACCTGGCTAAGTCGGTTACGGTGGAGTAACTAGGCCGCGATATTCGCGGTCTGCAGATCGGGCTTGAAGCGATAGCCGGTACCGCGCACCGTCTCGATCAGCTTGTCGTGCCCGGTCGGCGCGAGCGCCTGGCGCAGGCGGCGGATATGGACGTCGACCGTGCGCTCTTCCACGAACACATGCTCGCCCCACACCTCATCCAATAGGCGCGCCCGGGAGAAGACCCGGCCGGGGTGCGTCATGAAGAAATGCAGCAGGCGCAGCTCGGTGGTCCACAGGTCGATCGGCTTGTCCTGCGCCGTCACCTGGTGCGCCGCCGGGTCGATGCGCAGGCCGGCGATCTCCACGACGTCGTCGGCAAGCTGCGGCGCCCTTCTCCTCATCACCGCCTTGATGCGGGCGAGCAGCTCGCGCGCGGAGAACGGCTTGGTCACGTAATCGTCGGCGCCGCTCTCGAGCGCCGTCACCTTGTCCTGCTCCTCGGCTCGCGCGGAAAGCAGCACGATCGAGATGTCCTTGGTGCGCTGGTCGCCGCGCAGGCGCCGGGCGAAGGTGAGCCCCGGTATGCCGGGCAGCACCCAGTCGAGCAGCACCAGGTCGGGCCGCGACTCGCGCACCAGTGCCTCCGCCTGCGGCACGTCGCCGGCGCACATGACGCGATAGCCGGCGCGCTGCAGGTTGGCAGCGAGCAGATCGCGGATCGCTGCTTCGTCTTCGACTACGAGAATGGAACCGCCCATGGTGTCTCCTGGTGTTGTTAGGCGGAGTCATCCTAGGGCGGCGTCCGAAGGCAGCATATCGCCGCCCCCTTATTTAACAGTCGTGTCATATTGGCGTCATGTCGTTATAAACCGACACGAATTGGGCTCTGCCGAACAAATGAACGGCTTGGCTGCCGGGGCGGACACGGAATGATTGTTGCGGTGCCTCCCCCAATGAGAGTGCTCGTGATCGAGGACAACGAGGGCCTGCGCGATTACCTGCGCGCGGCACTCGAAGCCGAGGGCTACGAGGTGCTGACCGCCGCGCACGGACAGGAAGCGCTCGGCTATCTGAACGGGCATCGGGTCGATGCCATCGTCACCGATCTGTTCATGCCGGAGATGGACGGCATCGAAGTGATCGCCGCCGTGCGGCGCCAGTTCCCCGATGTGCGAGTCATCGCGATCTCCGGCCGGCCCGGTGTGGACTATCTCACGATCGCGCGCGAGCTCGGCGTCACGCATACCCTGCGCAAACCCTTCGAGTTCGACGAGCTGCTCGGTGCGCTGAAGGGCCTCGGGTGACGCGCCGCCCGGTGGTCTATCACATCATCGCCGCGGGCCGGCGCCACGTCAGCGCGGCGTCGGGACTGGTGCTGCGCGAGCGGCGCGTGGCGGTCGAGCTCGATCCGCAGATCGTGCACAGCAAGGGCGTGTTCGTCGAGATCGATCCGCGCAAGCTGCGCACGCTGGACGAGGAAGGCTGGGTGTTCGGCTATCCCGAGCTGGTCGACCGCCGCAACGCACGCGCGCGGCGCCGGCATTACCAGTCCGAGCCGCCCCGCGGTCCCGGAAGGCGCAAGACCGATGCGCCGCGCCGGGAGCAGCCTGACGTGCCATCACGACGCCCGTAGCCCCGATACGCCGCCCGAAACCGTGGGAAAGTGACGCCGCCGAGCGGCGCCCGGCGATAGCCGGCTCGCTCGAGCGCCGCCACACTGAGGGCATGAAAACCGTTCCGCTGCAGATCGCTTCGCTCTTCGAGCGCCACGCCGCGCTCTCCGGTTTCTCGGTGCGCGGCTGCGACGAGGTGCCCGACAGCTGCCCGCGCAGCGGCCACGCGGCGGAGCTGTTCGTCGGTGACATCGGCATCTCGCCGGCGATCAGCGAGCAGCAATACGCCGAGATCTTCGAAGAGGTGGTGGACGCGGTGGCCGAGGTGCTCTCGGAGCAGCCCGAGTCTGCGGAAAACCTGCGCGGGCGCACCTTCGCCCGCGTCCTGCACTAACGGCGCACTAAGTCCTGGATTGCGAGCCCGGCAGGGTCGCGCGCTCGACCGGGCGTCCCTGCTCGATCGCGCGCTGGATCTCGCGCGGATCGGTCGGCTTGACGAAGTGGTAGTCGAAGCCGGAGTCGGCGGCGCGCTGCTTGTCGTCCTTCTGCCCGTAGCCGGTGACCGCGATGAGCAGCGCATGGCTGGTATCGCCGCGCTCGCGCAGCTGGCGCGCCACCGCATAGCCGTCGATTCCCGGCAGGCCGATGTCGAGCACGATGACGTGCGGCGCGAACACGCGCACCGAGGCGAGCGCCTCGTTGCCGTCGCACACTGTCTTCACCTCGTGCCCCTCGAGCCGCAGGAAGGCCGCGGTGCTCTCGGCGGCATCGAAGTTGTCGTCGACCACCAGCACGCGCCGGCCATAGACATCTGACGACACGGGCAGCGGCGCGGGCGCGAGCTCGGGCTGCACCGCGCTGATGCTCGGCAGCACGACCTTGAAGAGCGCCCCCGACCCGGGGCCGTCGCTACGCGCCTCGACGTTGCCGTTATGCAGCTCGACCAGGCGCTTCACCAGCGTGAGGCCGATACCCAGGCCGCCCTGGCTGCGATCCAGGCCGCGCTCGCCCTGTACGAACAGCTCGAAAACGCGCGGCAGGAGCTCGGCGTCGATGCCGCTGCCGTTGTCTTCCACCGAGATGGTGGCGGCGCCTTCGCCGGCCATGGCGGAAAGCCGGATGCGGCCCCCTTCCGGGGTGTACTTGGAGGCGTTGTTCAGCAGGTTCGCGATCACCTGAGACAGGCGCGTGAAGTCGCCGAGCAGCCAGACCGGCCGGGCGCTCACCTCGACCGAGAGGCGCTGCTCGCGCGCGTCGATCATCGGCCGCACCGTCTCGACGCTGTGCGCCACGATCTTCGAGAGCTCGACCGGCTCCTTCTTCAGCACGATCTTGCCCTGGCTGATGCGCGAGACGTCGAGCAGCTCGTCGACCAGGCGCGCGAGCTGCGTCACCTGGCGGTCGATGACGTCGCGCGCCATGGTGATGCGCTGCTCGGTGCTGCCGACGCGGCGCATCAGCTCCACCGCGTTCCTGATCGGCGCCAGCGGGTTCCTGAGCTCGTGCGAGAGCATCGCCAGGAACTCGTCCTTGCGGCGGTTCGCGTCCTGCAGCTCCTCTTCGGCCTGCCGGGAGCGCGCGATCTCGCGCTTGAGGCTGCGATAGAGCCGCGCGTTGTCCAGCGCGATCGCGGCCCGGCCGGCGATCTCCTCGAGCATGTCGCGGTCGCGTGGGGTGCGGCCGACATAGCCGAGTGCGAGGGCGCCGATCACGCGTTCGCCCACCTGCAACGGGTGGCACAGCACCGCGGTGATGCCCGCCTCGTGCTGGGCCTCGTACGCCTTATGGTCGCGCAGCACGATCTCGGTGGCCGCGGCGAGCGGCTTCGGCACGAACTCGCTCGAAGGCGCGCTGCGCGTCTCGAACCTGCCGGGCTCCTTTTCCAGCGTCACCGCGGCGACGTCGCAGACGTGCGGCACCACCAGGTCGACCAGGCGCCGCATGCCCTGCTCGAGGTCGAGCGAGGCGCCCAGCTCCTGGCTGGCGTGCGCCAGCAGGTTGGCGCGCCGCCGCGCCTCCTCGGCCAGCGCGCGCGCCGCCTCGTGCTCGGCGATCTGGCGCGTGCGCTGCTGCATCTGGTAGAGCTCGACGAACACCTTCACCTTGCTGCGCAGCACGTCGGGGCGCACCGGCGACAGGATGTAGTCGACGGCGCCGAGCGAATAGCCCTGCGCGGTCTGCATCTCGTCGGCGTAGGCGGTGATGAAGATGATCGGCGTGTGCGCCGATTTCTTGTACTGGCGGATCAGCTTCGCCGTCTCCAGGCCGTCGATGTCGGGCATGTTGACGTCGAGCAGGATCACTGCGAACTCGCGGTGCAGCACCTCGCGCAGCGCCTCGGAGCCCGAGCGCACCATCACCAGGTTCTGCCCGAGCTCCTCGAGAATGCTGCTGAAGACCAGCAGCTTGTCGGGCAGGTCGTCGACCACCAGGATGTTGGCTTGTTGTTCTTTGTCCATGCTTATCTGTGCTGCCCCCCTGTCAAGGGGGGCGTGAGCCGAAGGCGAACGGGGGGTTGGGTTTTGAAAATCAACCCCCCGGCAAGACGCGCGCTCACCTATGCAGCCAGCCGCGCAGCACCGAAAGCAGGTGCAGCCGGTCGACCGGCTTGGACAGGTAGTCCCAGGCGCCCGCGGCGATGCACTTCTCGCGGTCGCCCTTCATCGCCTTCGCCGTCACCGCGATGATCGGCAGGTCGACGCCGCGCTCGAGCTTGCGGATCTCCTTGATGGTGGTGATGCCGTCCATCTCCGGCATCATGATGTCCATCAGGACGATGTCGATATCGGCATCGCGCTTCACGATGTCGATCGCCTCGCGGCCGTTGTTGGCCGAGACCACCTGCATGCCCTCCTCGTCGAGCACCGTCGCCAGCGCGAAGATGTTGCGCATGTCGTCGTCGACCAGCAGCGCGCGCTTCTTCTCGAGCACCCGGTGCGAGCTGTGCAGCTCTTCCAGCGTCTTGCGCTCCTCTTCCGACATCGAGGCAGTGCTGCGATGCACGAAGAAGTAGATGTAGTCGAGCAGCCGCTCGGTAGTGCGCGCCTCGCGCAGCGCGAACGTGCCGTCGGCGGCGCGCCACTTCGACAGCATCTCGTCGCCCTTGGCACCATAGAACACCACGGGCAGCAGGCGCATCACCGGCCTTTGCTCCAGCGCCTCGAGCACATCGCGCGCCTGCAGGTCGGTGATCGACTCGTCGATCACCAGGCAGTCGATCGGCGAGTTCTTGAGGATGCGCATGGCCTCGTCACGCGACCACGCCACCAGCATGCCGATGTCGGCGGCGCCGAGGCGCTCGACCACGTCGGTGCGCGTGCCGCCTTCCGGCATCATCAAGAGGACCTGGCGCGCCGGCCGGGAGACAAACTCTTTGAGCTGCTCTATCGCCTGATCGACCAGATCGCGGGAAGTCAGGGGCTTGGCGATGAAGCCGAGCGCGCCCGAGTTCAGCGCGCGGTCGCGCGCATCGTCGGTCGACACCACGCACACCGGGATGTGGCGCGTCGCGAGATCCGCTTTGAGCCGCTCCAGCACCCGCCAGCCCTGCATGTCGGGCAGGTAGATGTCGAGCGTCAGCACCGAAGGCTGGTATTCGCGGATCATCGCCAGCGCCGCCGCGCCGGTGGTGGAAACCACCGCCTTGAAGCCCTTCAGCCGCGCGGCATCGAGCAGGATCTTGGCGAAGCCCAGATCGTTCTCGACGATCAGCAGCACGCGGTCGCCGGGCTGGATCTCCTCGCGATCGTCGCCGGCCTCGTTGATGAAAGTCGGTGCTTCATCTTCGGCCGACAGCGGTGCCACCGCCTCGATCGCTGCCTCGACGACCTCGGACTCGATCGTGGGCGCCGGACGCAGGCGTGCAGTCCGCGAGGGCGCATAGGTGACCGGCAGATACAGCGTGAACACGCTGCCGGCGCCCGGCGCGCTGACCAGCTTGATGTCGCCACCGAGCAGCTTCGACAACTCGCGCGAAATCGCGAGGCCCAGGCCGGTGCCGCCGTATTTGCGGGAGGTGGAGCCATCGGCCTGCTGGAACGCCTCGAAGATGATCTGCTGCTTCTCGGTGGAGATGCCGATGCCGGTATCGCTCACCTTGAAGGCGATGACGTGCTCGGCGCCCTCGAGGGCCTCGGCGTCGTTCGACCAGCCCGAGACCGCGGGCGCGATCGAGATCGATACGTTGCCCACATGGGTGAACTTGAACGCGTTGGAGAGCAGGTTCTTGATGATCTGCTGCAGCCGCTTGATGTCGGTGACCATGGTGCGCGGCAGCGAGCCATCGAGCGCGACGCGGAAGTCGACCTTCTTGGTGTCCGCCACGTGTCTGAATGTCCGCTCCACGTAGCGCTGCAGGTCGTCGAACCTGAGCTCGCTCGGTTCCACGGCGACCGTGCCGGATTCGATCTTGGACAAATCGAGAATGTCCGCGATCAGGGCCAGCAGCTCGTTGCCCGAGGAGTGGATGGTCTTGGCGAACTCGACCTGCTTCGGATTCAGGTTGCCCTCGGTGTTGCGCGACAGCTGGTCCGAGAGAATCAGCAGGTTGTTGAGCGGCGTGCGCAGCTCGTGCGACATGTTCGCCAGGAATTCCGACTTGTACTTCGAGGTGAGCGCGAGCTGCGCGGCCTTTTCTTCCAGCGCCTGGCGGGCCAGCTCCACCTCGCGGTTCTTGCGCTCGACCTCCTCGTTCTGGTGCGCCAGCAGGCGCGCCTTCTCCTGCAGCTCCTCGTTGGTCTGCTGCAACTCGACCGCGAGAGACTGCGACTGCTTGAGCAGGTTCTCCGTCCGGGTGTTGGCCTCGATGGTGTTGATCACGATACCGATCGACTCGGTCAGCTGATCGAGGAATGCCTGGTGCGCCGGATTGAAGCGCTCGAGCGAGGCGAGTTCGATCACGCCACGCACCTGGCCTTCGAAGATCACCGGCATCACCAGCACGTCGGCCGCGTTCTGCTCCGACAGGCCCGTGGCGATGCGGAAGCCCTTCGCCGGCACGCTCGAGAGCACCAGCTTCCTTTTCTCGATCGCGCACTGGCCGACCAGGCCTTCGCCGAGGTCGACTTCCTTGCCGTGCGAGCCCTGGCCGCCCGAGGCGAACGAGGCCAGCAGCTTGAGCTTCGGGTTCTCCTCGCCCGCCAGCACGTAGAACTCGGCCTGCTGCGCTCCCACCACCGGCGCAAGCTCCGAGAGAATCATCTGGCCGACCGCGACCAGGTCGCGCTGGCCCTGCAGCATCCGGGAGAACTTGGCGAGGTTGGTCTTCAGCCAGTCCTGCTCGGTGTTCTTCTGCGTGGTGTCCTTGAGGTTGCGGATCATCTCGTTGATCGTGTCGCGCAGCGCCGCCACCTCGCCCTGCGACTCCACCGAGATCGACCGCGTCAGGTCGCCCTGCGTCACGGCCGTCGCCACCTCTGCAATCGCGCGCACCTGCGTGGTGAGGTTGGCCGCGAGCTCGTTGACGTTTTCCGTCAAATCTTTCCAGGTACCCGCGGCGCCAGGCACCTTTGCCTGTCCGCCGAGCTTGCCTTCGACGCCCACCTCGCGGGCCACCGTCGTCACCTGCTCGGCGAAGGTCGCCAGCGTGTCCGTCATGTTGTTGATGGTCTCGGCAAGGGCCGCGATCTCGCCCTTCGCCTCCACCGTCAGCTTGAGCTTGAGGTCGCCGTTCGCCACCGCCGTCACCACCTTGGCGATACCGCGCACCTGGGAAGTGAGGTTCGACGCCATCGAGTTCACGTTGTCGGTGAGGTCCTTCCATACGCCCGACACGCCCGGGACGTCGGCCTGTCCACCGAGGCGGCCTTCGGTTCCGACTTCGCGCGCCACCCGCGTCACCTCCGCGGCGAACGACCGGAGCTGGTCCACCATCGTGTTGATGGTCGACTTGAGCTCCAGCACCTCGCCCTTCACGTCCACCGTGATCTTCTTGGAGAGGTCACCGGCCTGCACCGCTTTCGTCACGTCGGCGATGTTGCGCACCTGCGAAGTGAGGTTGCCGGCCATGAAGTTCACCGACTCGGTGAGGTCCTTCCACGTGCCCGACACGCCCTGCACATCCGCCTGGCCGCCGAGCTTGCCTTCCGTGCCCACCTCGCGCGCCACGCGCGTCACCTCGGCAGCGAACGAGCGCAGCTGGTCCACCATCGTGTTGATGGTGTTCTTGAGCTCGAGGATCTCGCCCTTGACGTCCACCTCGATCTTCTTCGACAGGTCGCCGGCCTGAACCGCCTTGGTCACGTCGGCGATGTTCCGCACCTGCGAGGTGAGGTTGCCCGCCATCGAGTTCACCGAGTCAGTCAGATCCTTCCAGGTGCCGGAGACGCCGCGCACCTCGGCCTGGCCGCCGAGCTTGCCTTCGGTGCCCACCTCGCGCGCCACCCGCGTCACCTCGGCGGCGAACGACGAGAGCTGGTCCACCATCGTGTTGATCGTGCTCTTCAGCTCGAGCACCTCGCCCTTCACGTCCACCGTGATCTTCTTCGAGAGGTCGCCCGCGGCCACCGCCTTCGTCACGTCGGCGATGTTCCGCACCTGAGACGTGAGGTTCCGCGCCATCGAGTTCACGTTGTCGGTGAGGTCCTTCCACACGCCCGACACGCCGCGCACCTCGGCCTG
>DASWER010000276.1:0-5611 GCA_036394655.1 Burkholderiales bacterium | reverse complement strand
CCAGCTCGAGCCCGCGCTGCGCGCTGCCAGGCCCGGCGATAGCTTCCAGTTCGAGCGCCACGGCTACTTCATCGCCGACCGTGCCGGCGGCTTCAACCGCACGGTGACGCTGCGCGATTCCTGGAAATAATTCCTTCGCCGACCGCGGCGCTTTGATTACGCTCGTCGCATGGAATTCCGCATCGGCCAGATCAGCGCCAAGTGCCCCGGCTGCGGCGCCACCCAGTTCAAGATCCCCGAGGACGAGCACTCCGGACCGCGCATGAACTATGTGTGCGCGGCCTGCGGCAAGATGGCGGAATATGCCAAGCTGGTCATGCAGATCGGCCGCGAGGCGCTCAAGCAGCGCAAGACGCGCCTCTCCGGCGAGCGCGCCGACCGGGTCAGAGCAGGCCTGGATTAAAGCTGGATTTCCCGCCGCTCGGCGGGGTCTTCGTTTTCCGCGCGGTTCAGCTCATCGTGCTCGAGGTTCTCGAGCGGCGCAACGCGCTCCCTGAAGCCGTGCGGCTGCAACAGCCCGCGCAGCGGCATGCCGCCGTGGAACAGCCAGACCTGGCCGAAGCGCTGGGGAATCATGGTCGTATTCCAGAAAAAGAAAAGCGGGCCCGGGGAAGGGCCCGCCTTTGTGCGTTGCCCTGCTAGCCGCCGTAGGGGTTCTCGAGGTCGGCGTCGCTCTGCGTTGCGGCCAGAGTGTCGCTTTGCTCGATGATCACATAGCGGTCCGGCCTGCCGTCCATGTTGTCATCCACTCCGTAGAGCAGATACGCCATGTCGGAGGACGGAGAGGCGTTCCAGGCTCCTTGCCCGTCGAACGCAGAGTCCGCGATCACATAGGCTTCTTCCGCGGACGAGGTGCTCTCATCCCCAGCGACCGCTGTTCCGGCCGTAAAGCCCAGTGCCGCTAGACCGCACAGGATCGACTTCGCGAGTTTCATGGGGTCTCTCCTTTGGGGAACGTCACATTGAAGGCTAGCCGCAAGAATTGCGCCTAGGCTCTCCCGGCGTCGGGGGATGCCCCCCAGAGCACGGTGTCGGGCATGCGGCTGGCGATGTAGGCCGCAGCTGCGGCGACGCCCGCGGCGATGAGAAAAGCGCGATGAAACGCCTGCACGATCGCGGCGACGTCGGCTTCGCTCGCCGCCTGCAGCAGAGAGCTGCGGTCCGCACCCGGAATGAGCGCGAATACCACGGCGCCGAAGAGCGCCGCGCCCGCCGCGCCACCGGTCGAGCGCGCGAGTCCATTGAGCGCGGTCACCACGCCGAGCCGCTCGCGCCCCGCCACCGTCTGCACCGTCACCTGGATCGTCGGCATGACGCAGCCGAAGCCCAGGCCGCAGAGAATTCCGAGCACGATGAGTAGTCCCATGTGCGAAGGCAGGACGCCGATGAGAAACAGCGCCAGCGCCGCGCAGCTCATGCCGACCACCGGGATCCAGCGCGGCCTGCCGGTGCGGCGCAGGATGTGCGCCGAGATCATCGCCGCCGTGACCATGCCGCCGGTCACCGGCAGCAGCAGGAATCCCGCGTATTGCGCGCTGACGCGATGGCCGAGCTGCAGGTAGATCGGCAGGAAGAACACCACCGCGAAGAGGCAGGCGGCGAAGAGCAGCACCACCACGCTGGAGAGCGCGATGCTGCGCTCGCGCAGGAGATCCACCGGCAGAAACGGCGAGACATGCCGCCGCTCGTGCCACACCAGCGCCCCGAGACTCACCGCCGCAAGGCCGGCGAGCGCCAGGCTCTGCGCCGACAGGAAGCTGAAACGGTGGCCGACGGAGGTAAACCAGAACAGCGCGCTTACCGCGCCGATCGCGAACAGCACATGCCCGGGCAGATCCGGACGCGTTCCCGGCCTTTGGTGCCCGCCGCCGCGCGGCAGGCGTAGCAGGCGCCATGCGGCGATGAGCGCGAGCGGCAGATTGGCGAAGAACAGCCAGCGCCAGCTCACGTGCGACACCACGATGCCGCCGAGCACCGGTCCGCCGATGCTCGCGGCGGTGAACACCGTGGCGAAGTAGCCTTGGAAGCGCGCGCGCTCGCGCGGCGGCACCAGCTCGCCGATCAGCGCCTGCGACAAGACCATCAAGCCGCCGCCGCCGAGTCCCTGCAGCACGCGCGCGGCGACGAGCTGCGGCAGCGATTGCGCCAGGCCGCAGGCAGCCGAGCCCAGCGCGAAGACGCCGAGCGCGACGAGCAGCAGATCGCGCCGCCCGCGCAGGTCCCCGAGGCGCCCATACACCGGCACGATGGTCGCCGAAGCGAGCAGATAGCCGACCGCGATCCACGAGCTGTCGCGCAGGCCGCCGAGCGAGCCCGCGATCGCCGGCGTGGCGGTGGCGAGCAGCGTCTGGTCCACCGCCGCCATGAACATCGGCAGGAAGACGGCGAAGAAAAGATTGAGGAATTCCTCCCGCGAAACCGTGGCGGGAGCTGCTTCAGCGGAAATCTGTGCCGGACCCCAATTTTTCGCGTGCCAGCAGCAGCTCCTCGATGACCGAACGCGCCGCGGGTGCTTCGTCCCAGCCGACCAGCTCGATCTCGGGAACGCCGCGCGCATCGCGCGACTTGGCGAAGATGATCAGCATGCGTGGCGTCGCCGCATCGTTGGTCACCACGACGCCGAGCACCTCGGCGCCCGGACGCTCGCCGAGCGCGTGCATCAGCTTGAGGCCCTCTGCCGGCGGCAGGAAGATGAGCGTGCGCTCCACCTTCAGCTGCGTATGCGGCGCAAGCGCGATCTGCGCGGGACCTTCGGTGCGGCGAGTGGCGTCGAGCATGCAGCCGCCGAGCATCCCTGTGGCGGTCGCGATGACTGCGAGGCTTAGCGTTCGAAGCGTCTGAGTACCTCTCCCGGTCCGCAGTCTAGCGCCGTGTAGCGCTCGCCGTCGAATACCTGCACGCCATTGACCCACACGCCGTGCAAGCCGAGCGCATCGCGCACCATGCGCGTGCCGCCCGCGGGCAGGTCCTTGACTCTGCGCAGCCCTGACACGCCCACCCGCGCCGGATCGAAGAGCAGCAGATCGGCCTGATTCCCGGGCACGATCAGACCGCGCTTCGGAATACGGTACTTGCGCGCCGGATCGCTCGTAAGGCGCCGCACGCCCTCTTCCAGCGTGAATGTGCCGAGCTCACGCACCCAGTGCGCGAGGAAATGCAGGCCGTAGCCGGCATCGCAGAAGTAAATCAGGTGCGCGCCCGCGTCCGAGAGCGCGATCACGCCCGCGGGGTGTTTCAGCAATGGGGCGACACCCGCGTCATCATTCTGATAGAGCTTCGCCACGAGCTGAACATCCAGCGGCAGGTCAAAGACATAGTCCAGCGGGTCTTTCTTTTCCCGGCGGGCGAGCTCAGTCACCGCCACCCCGTCGCGCTCGACCTGCGTCCAGTCGCCGTAGAACAGGATGCCCTGCTTCGGATGCTGGAAGTTATGCCGCAGCCGATCGCGGAACGCCGGCTCGCGATAGAGAGAGGCCCGCTCCTCGGCGGGAGCGGCTTTGACCCGGTCAAAGGCATCGTGCGAGTACAGCAGGTACGGCTCGCTGAGCGTGAAATCGAACGACAGCGGCTGGCAGTTGGCGTGGATGTAGACCTCATGGCCGCGGCTGTACGCCTGCGCGCAGCGCTCGAACATCTGCAGCGCGCGCTCGGGCTGCGCGCGGTTGTGCATCGCGAGCACGGTGACGATGAAGGTCGGCCGCCCGGTCTCGGCGGCGAGCGCCTCCATGAACTCGGGTGTGGCGCGCGGCCCGGTAGCCATGACGAAAATCCCTCGCTGCTTTTCTCCCAAGGTTTTTACGAGGGTTCTGAGCTCCTCATCGCCCGCGATGGTCGACGGCATCGGCTGCCCGCCCCAGCCGCTGTGGTTCGGCGAGAAGGACGACGCAAACCCGGCGGCGCCGGCATCCATCGCTTCCGCCACCAGTTGGCGCATCTGCCCGAGCTGCCCAGCGGTTGGCGTCTTTGCGGTGGATGCGCTCTCACCCATCACCGCGTTGCGGATCGTCGAGTGCTGCGCGAGGACCGCCACGTTCGCCAGCGGCCGGCGGCGCTCGAGCATGTCGAGGTATTGCGGGAAGGTCTCGAACTCCCAGCGCGTGCCCGCGAGCAGCGCGTCGACGTCCATGCCTTCCACCACCGAGAGGTTGCGCAGCAGCGTCTCGCGCAAAGGCGCCGGACAGGGCGCGATGCCGAAGCCGCAGTTGCCCATCACCATCGTGGTGACGCCAAGGCCGACCGACGGTGAAAGCGTGGCATCCCAGGTGATCTGCGCGTCGTAGTGCGTGTGCACGTCGACGATGCCAGGCATCAGCGCGAGCCCGCCCGCGTCGATCGTGCGCCGCGCGCCGGCCTCCGCCGGGACGATCACGCCATCCCTGACGCCGACATCGCCTTTGAAGGATTTACCGCCGCTGCCGTCGAAAACCGTCGCGCCGCGAATTAGTACATCCAGCATGGGCCGAGCCTAAGTCATAATTGGCGCGGGGTTCAACCAAGGGGAAGAAGATGCAAAGAATATCTGCGCTCGCCATGGCGCTCGCCTTCGGCGCATCGGCGTTCGCCGCCGGCAACGATGAACTCTGGGAAGTCAGCACGCAGATGAACATGCCCGGCCTGCCGGCGAGCATGGGGGCGCGCACCAACAAGGTGTGCACCGAGAAGGGCGATGCGAAGAAGGCGATGTCGCAGGGCAATGACAAGTGCAAGGTCACCGATTTCAAGCAGTCGGGCAACAGCGTGCACATGGCCATGAGCTGCCCCGACGGCAACGCGGTCCTGGACACCACGTACAACACCGCGCGCACCGAGTACAAGGGCACGATGAAGATGACCTCGAAGCACGGCGACATGACCATGACCATGGCCGGGCGCAAGGTCGGCGCCTGCGACGCACAGCAAGCGAAAGGCGAGCGTGACGCGAAGACCGCGGCGCTCGTGGGCCAGAGCAACGCGGCGGTCGCGAAGATGGACCAGGAGCAGCTCGACAGCTGCACCAAGGCGCTCGACACGATGCAGGTGAATACGTTCGGTATCTATGCGTATTGCAACCAGAACGCCGGCCAATGCGAGGGAATGGTGAAGAATCCGGGCACCAAGCGCTCGGGCACCGCGTGCATGGCTAACGTCGCCGAGTATTGCAAGCGCTACCAGACGATGGACGGCTTCTTCAAGGCCAAGGGCGAAGAGCAAGGCGCGAAGACCTGCAACATCAAGACCGCGCAGGTCAAAGCGACGCATTGCCCGCGCGCGGCGCAGACCGAGAACCTGCCTTTCCTGGCGCGCTTCTGCCCGGCCGAGGCCAAGCCGATCGCCGCGGCGCACTGCGCCGGGCGCAGTTACACCTCGAGAGTCAAGGACAAGTACACCGAGTTCTGCGGCGCCTTCGTCGCCAAGCGCGACCTGGACGACGAAGAAAAGCCGGCGCAGAAGAAGGACGCCAAGGCGCAGATCACCGAGAGCGTGACCCATGGCGTGACCCAGGGCGTCAACAAGATCAAAGGCCTATTCGGCAAGTAGCCCTCCTCGTCGTCCTGCTCGCCGCGTGGAGCGTCCATGCGGTGGAGGACCGTTTTCCGCGCGTCGCGGACGCCTATCTCGTGAAGCGCGATGG
>DASWER010000275.1:0-4750 GCA_036394655.1 Burkholderiales bacterium | reverse complement strand
AGCCCGCAGGAATAGCATCGCGATCCAATATGCAGTGCCGCGCCGCGGCGTGCCGGCTGCCGCGGCACTGCGCAAGTGGGCGCGCAGTGCCGCGCCGGCGGGCGACATCACGCTGCGCATCGTCGGCAGCCGCGAGGGCCGGCTCCTCAACCAGCGCTTCCGCAAGCGCGCACGCGCGACCAACGTGCTGAGCTTCGCCTACGGCCGGGTCGGCGACATCGTGCTGTGCCATCCGGTGATCGCGCACGAGGCGCGTGCACAGGACAAAAGCCTCCTGGCGCACTACGCGCACCTGGTAGTGCACGGCGTGCTGCACCTGCGCGGCTACGTGCATCATGACAAAGCAAGCGCGCGCAGGATGGAGGCGCGCGAAATCCGCATCCTGCGGCGCATCGGCTTCGCCGATCCCTACACGGTAGAATGAGCGCGCACGGATGAACGATCCCGCGCGTCCCAGCCTGCTCGAGCGCCTCTCGGCGCTCCTGATGCGCGAGCCCAGCGATCGCGAGCAGCTGGTCGAGCTCCTGCGCTCGGCCTACTCCCGCAACCTGCTCGATGCCGATGCGCTGTCGATCATCGAGGGCGCGCTCAACGTTTCCGAGATGCAGGTGCGCGACATCATGATCCCGCGCGCCCAGGTCGACTTCATCGATATCAACGAGCCGGTGGAGAGCTTCATCCCGCAGGTCATGACCACGGCGCACTCGCGCTTTCCGGTGATCGACCAGAACCGCGACGACGTGATCGGCGTCCTGCTCGCCAAGGATCTCCTGCGTCACTACGCCGGCGAGGAGGAGTTCAACGTGCGCGAGATGCTGCGCCCGGCGGTATTCGTGCCGGAGGCGAAGCGCCTGAACGTGCTGTTGCGCGAGTTCCGCGCCAGCCGCAACCACATGGCGATCGTGGTCGACGAATACGGCGGCGTCTCCGGCCTGGTGACCATCGAGGACGTGCTCGAGCAGATCGTCGGCGAGATCGAGGACGAGTACGACTTCGACGAGGCCTCCGACAACATCATTCCCGAGCCCGGCGGGCGTTTCCGCGTCAAGGCGCTGACGCAGATCGCCGACTTCAACGCCGCCTTCGGCACCAAGTTCTCCGACGAGACCGCCGACACGGTAGGCGGCCTGGTGATTGCGCATCTGGGCCGCCTGCCCAAGCGCGGCGAGACGATCCTCATCGAAGGACTGCGCTTCCAGGTGCTGCGCGCCGACAGCCGCCGCGTCTACACGCTGCTGGTCGACAAGCCCAAGGACGCCAAGTAGAAACGCCGCAGTCTGCGGACCTGATGCTCGACATTGAAAACGCGCTCGGCCTTGAGGCGCGCATTGCGGCTGAGCTCGGCCAGCGCGGCTGCGTCTCGCTGCAGGAACCAGCCGATCGCCTCGGCGACGGCCTCGACATCGCCGCACTCCACCAGCCGGCCGTTGAGTTCGTCGTCGACGTTTTCCACCAGGCCCGCATAGTTCGTGCTGATGAGCGGCTTGCCCATCGCCATCAACTCGCGGGCAGCAAACGACACGGCTTCGATGGCTTCGCTGAGCAGGAAGCCGACGTCGATCAGCGAGAGGTAGCCGCGCGGATCGGGCTCGTGGCCGACGTAAAGCAGGTTCTGCAGGCCGAGCGCGGCGGCGAGCGCCCGGCTCTTGCGCACCTCCTCGTCATTGCCGCGCAGCAGTATCTTGAACGGCCGGGCGCCGCGCGCCAGCTGCAGCGCGGCCGCCCGCAGGAAAAGATCCGTGCGCTTGTGGCCGCCCATGCCGGCGTGCGAGCCGAACACGAAGTCCGCCGGCGTCAGGCCGAGCTTGGCGAGATAGGCGGGATCCTTCGGCCTCGGCGTCCAGAATTTGACGTCGACGCCATTCGGCACCACGAGCGCGTTGGGCGGCTTGAGCGAGTCGCCGGCCCAGGAGATGTTCTTCGCGCTGTGGCTGACGTAGAGGTGTCCCTGCAGCACCTTGCGATACGCCCAGCGGTTATAGGCGTTGTCGGGAATATTGCGGACCGCATGGTGCGTGCGCACGCACGGCACGCTGCGGCCGTAGAACGTCTTCCACAACACCACGATGCTCTGGTCCCTAGAGCCATTCGCGTGGATCAGCTCGGGCGCCCAATCGCGCGAGATGCGCTCGAACCGGCGCACGGCGCCGACCATCTGCGGGATCTCCTTCACGTGTCCAGGAAACGCGCAGGCGAACGTCGGCACGCCGAGCGCGCGGCCCGCGGCCCACACCGCCGAGCCTTCCGGCGCCGCCACGCCGAACTCGAAGTCCTTGCGCAGATCGCTCTGCAGGATGGTGAGAATGTAGCGGGCATGCCCGCCGCCGCCGCCCTGGTGCGGATGAAAGTTCGTGAGCAGAATCCTCTTCATCGGACCGGGATTGTAGGTTCTTGATCAACCTGATCGCATTTTTGCTCGGCGGCGCGAGCGTAGCCGCGTTCGCGCCGCTGGGCGTTTACCCGCTGTTGCTGGCGAGTTTCGCCTGGCTGATCCACGCCTGGCACGACGCGTCGCCCAGGCGCTCGTTCGTCCTCGGCTTCTGGTTCGGGCTCGGACTGTTCGGCGCCGGTGTCTCCTGGGTTTACGTCAGCATGCACGATATCGGCGGCATGCCGGCCGCGCTCGCCGGCTTTGCGACGCTCGCTTTCTGCGCATTTCTCGCGCTGTTTCCCGCCGCGGCCGGCTGGTTGCAGGCGCGCATCCCCGCACCCGCCGCAATACGCGCGTGCCTGCTCATCCCTGCGGCGTGGGTCTTGTTCGAATGGCTGCGCTCATGGATCCTGAGCGGCTTCCCCTGGCTGTCGCTTGGCTACGCCGCTGTGGGCTCGCCGCTGCAAGGCTACGCGCCGCTCGGCGGTGTGTTCGCGCTCTCCTTTCTCACGCTCTCGGCTGCGGGTCTGGTCTGGCTCATCGCGATGCATCGGGCCGCGCGTATTCGCTGGCTTATCGTTTTCGTTGTGATCGTCACCACGGGCCAGGCGCTGCGTTATATCGAATGGAGCGCACCGCACGGCGAGCCGCTGAGCGTGGCGCTGCTGCAGGGAAACATCGAGCAGTCGCTCAAGTTCGATCCGCGGCGCTATGCGCGCACCCTCGAGACCTATGCGCTGCTCGCCGAGGGCACGCGCGCGCGGCTGATCGTATTTCCCGAGACCGCGGTGCCGCGCTTCCTGGACAACGTCGAGCCCTCGTATCTGCGGCGCCTGGAATCGATCGCCCTGCGAAACCAGGGCGACATCCTGCTCGGTGTGCCCATGCGCCGCACGCCGGACGAGTTCTACAACAGCGTGATCACGCTCGGCTCATCGCCGCCGCAGGCCTACCATAAGGTGCATCTGGTGCCGCTGGGAGAGTTCGTGCCGCCGGGCTTCGGGTGGGTGCTGCAGCTCGTCAACATCCCGATGTCGGATTTCTCGCGCGGCGCCGCCCGCCAGCGGCCGCTTGCCGTCGCCGGCCAACGCGTCGCCGTCAATATCTGCTACGAGGACGCGTTCGGCGACGAGATCGCCGCGCAGCTTCCCGAGGCGACGCTGCTGGTCAACGTGTCGAACGTCGCGTGGTTCGGCGACTCGCTCGCGCCGGCGCAGCATCTGCAGATCGCGCAGCTGCGCGCCATCGAAGCCGCGCGCATGCATCTCACCGCGACCAACACCGGCATCACCGCGGCCATCGAGCGCGATGGCCGCGTGCGCGCACGGCTGCCGCAGTTCAGCGAAGGCCGGCTCGAGCTCACCGCGCAGGGCCATGCCGGCGCCACGCCTTACGTTCTGTGGCGCGACTGGCCCATTGTTCTGCTTTCCGTCGGCGTGCTCGGTGCGGCCACGCTCGTCGCCCGGCGCAAACGCAGCCGGTAGAATCCGCTGGCTTCATGCTGAGCTTCCAACAACTGATCCTGCGGCTGAACGAGTTCTGGGATCGCCAAGGCTGCGTGCTGCTGCAGCCCTATGACATGGAGATGGGCGCGGGCACGTTCCACACCGCGACTTTCCTGCGTGCCATCGGGCCGGAGCCGTGGAATGCCGCGTACGTGCAGCCCTCGCGCCGTCCCAAGGACGGCCGTTATGGCGAGAACCCGAACCGCCTGCAGCACTATTACCAGTACCAGGTAGTGCTCAAGCCCTCGCCCGCCGACATCCAGGAACGGTATCTGCAATCGCTGGTGGCGCTCGGCGTCGATCCCAAGGAGCACGACATCCGTTTCGTCGAGGACGACTGGGAGTCGCCCACGCTCGGCGCCTGGGGCCTGGGCTGGGAAGTCTGGCTCGACGGCATGGAGATCACGCAGTTCACCTATTTCCAGGAGGTCGGCAGCCTCGCCTGCAAGCCGGTGCTCGGCGAGATTACCTATGGCCTGGAGCGCCTCGCGATGTACCTGCAGGGCAAGGAAAGCGTGTTCGACCTGGTCTGGGTCGATGGCGCGGAGACGCGAGCGTCGACTCCCATTTTGTATGGCGACGTCTATCATCAGAACGAAGTTGAGCAGTCGCGCTACAACTTCGAGCTGGCGAATGCCGAGATGCTGTTCCGGCACTTCGGCGAGTACGAAGCCGAAGCGAAGCGCCTGATCGACGCGCAGTGCGTGCTGCCGGGCTACGAGATGGTGCTGCGCTGCTCGCACAGCTTCAACCTGCTGGATGCGCGCGGCGCGATCTCGGTCACCGAGCGCGCGGCGTACATCGGCCGCGTCCGCGCGCTCGCGCGCGCTGTTGCGCAGGCCTATTACGAATCGCGCGAAAAACTCGGTTTCCC
>DASWER010000274.1:0-2764 GCA_036394655.1 Burkholderiales bacterium | reverse complement strand
CTGGCCGGTCAAGCCGCCGAGGAACGCCACCGGCACGAACACCGCGGCGAGCACCAGCGCGATCGCAACCACCGGTCCGCCCACGTCGGCCATCGCGGCCTTGGTGGCCTGCAGCGGCGTGGCGCCGCCCTGGTCCAGGCGGTGCTGCACCGCTTCGACCACCACGATCGCGTCGTCGACCACGATGCCGATGGCGAGCACCATGCCGAAGAGCGTCAGCGTGTTGATCGAAAAGCCGAGCGCGGAGAAGGCGGCAAAGGTGCCGACGAGCGAGATCGGCACCGCCAGGATCGGGATCAGCGTTGCGCGCCAGCTCTGCAAAAACAGGAACACCACGATCGCGACCAGCAGGAAGGCGATGAACAGCGTCTTGACCACCTCTTTCAGGGACTCTTTGACGAAAGGCGTGGTGGTGTAGGGCACCCTGTAGCTCATGCCGGGTGGAAAGCGTGCCGACTGCTCCTCCATCACCTCATGGATCGCCTTGGCAGTGTCGAGCGCATTCGCGTCGGGCTGGAGAAAAATGCCGAGCGCCACCGCCGGATGGTCGTCGTTCGCCACGCTGATCGAGTAATCCGCGGCACCCAGCTCGATGCGCGCCACGTCCTTGAGGCGCACCACCTGTCCGTTGCCGGCCTCGCGGATGACGATGTTCTCGAACTCGCCGGTCTCGGCGAGCCGGCCCTTGACGAACACCGTGTACTGCATCTGCTGGCCTTGCGGAACCGGCGGCACGCCAACGCTGCCGGCCGGGGCGACCACGTTCTGCTCGCGCACGATGTTCGAAACGTCGGTAGCGGTGACGCCGAGGCGCCCCATCTTCTCCGCGTCGAGCCAGATGCGCATGCTGTAGTCGCGGGCGCCGAAGATGCGCACCTGGCCGACGCCTTTCACGCGCGCCAGGGCGTCGAACAGGTTGAGCAGCGCGTAGTTGCTCATGAAAACCGTGTCGTAGCGGCGCTCCGGCGAGATCAGCGTGATCACCTGCAGGAAGTCGCTGGTGGCCTTGCGCACCGTGATGCCGTTGCGGATCACCTCGGCCGGCAGCTGCGGCTGCGCGATGGCCACCCGGTTCTGCACCTCGATCTGGTCGATGTTCTTGTCGCTGCCGATCTCGAAGGTCACCGTCAGGCTGTAGGTGCCGTCGTTGCCGCTCTTCGAACTCATGTACAGCATGTCCTGCGCGCCGTTGACCTGCTGCTCGATGGATGCGGCGACCGATTCCGAAACCACGTTGGCATTGGCGCCGGGAAACGTGGCGTTCACCGTCACCTGGGGCGGGACCACCTGCGGGTACTGCGCGATCGGCAGGCTGAACGCCGCCAGCGCGCCCGACAGGATCATGAGCAGCGCGATGACCGTGGAGAGCACCGGCCGCTCGATGAAGAAGTTGAGCATGGTGGCTTACTTCGCCGACTTACTTGCCGCGGCCAGCGCGACGGGCCGCACGGGCGCGCCGGGGCGCAGCTTGCCGATCCCCTCCACCACCACGCGATCGCCGGCGGCGAGGCCGCTCGCGACCACCCACTCGTTGCCGAGGCGATGGCTGGTCATGATCTGCCGCGACTCGACCTTGTCGCCCTCGGCGACCACAAACACCGACTTGGTTCCCTGCAGCTCCTGCACCGCCTGCTGCGGGATGCGGATCGCCTGCGGGCTGTCGAACGCCGGGACGATGACACGCACGAACAGCCCCGGGCGCAGCAGGCGCTGCGGATTGGGCAGCGAGATGCGCACCTGCAGCGTGCCGCTCTTCTGGTCGAGCGCCGCGTCGACGAAATCGAGCCGCCCCGGCATCGCGTACTCCGTGCCGTCCGCCAGGCGGATGCGGAACGGCGTCGCCTGATCGGCACCGCGACGCGCCTTCTGCACTTCCAGCAGCCGCTCCTCGCTGATGGTGAAGTACACCCACATCGGGTCGCTCGAGTACAGCGTGGTGAGCATGGTCTGCTGCGCCGTGATCAGCGCGCCGGGCTTCACCTGCGAGCTCGACATGAAGCCGTCGCGCGGCGCGCGCACCGTGGCGAACTCGAGGTTCAGCTCGGCGTTGCGCAGCAGCGCCCTTTGCGCCTCGACCAGCGCGCCACCCGCGCGCTCCTGCGCCACCGCAGTGTCGTAGTCCTGCTGGCTGACCGCCTTCTCCGCGATCAGGCGCCCATTGCGCGCCAGGTTCTGCCTGGCATTGACGAGATTCGCCTCGGCCTGCGCAAGGCCGGCCTTCGCCTGGCCGGCCTGCGCTTCGAACGGCCGCGGGTCGATCAAATAGAGCAGCTCGCCCTTCTTCACCCGCGCGCCGTCGGCGAACGCCTGGCGCTCGAGCAGCCCGGTCACCTGCGCGCGGATCTCGATCGTGTCCGGCGCCTGCGTCTGCGCCACGTACTCGTCGTAGACCGTGACCGGGCCGGGCGTCACTGCGATCACCGAGACTTCGGGCGGTAGCGGCGCCGCGTTTTGCGCCTGGGGCTTGGTGCATCCGGCGAGCAGCGCGAGCCCGGCTATCGCGAGCACCGCCCCCAGGAAGGAAACCAGTATCGAGCGCATCTTGTTCGCCCCTTTCGCCGTTTGAATCGGGACCAGCGCCGGCCACGCGGACTCGACACCGAGCGCCACTCCCTTGTAGTTATCCATGGGCGCAGGGTATCGAGCGCGGTTCGCGCCTTTGCGACGGACTTGCCTTGGTTTGCGACAACTGTAACGCCGCGCCGATCAGCGGTCGGCGAGCCAGTGCGTCGACTTGGTGGACTCGCCTTTCGCCAGGAACCGG
>DASWER010000273.1:0-2811 GCA_036394655.1 Burkholderiales bacterium | reverse complement strand
ACGCGCAAATCCAGCGAAGGCACGTAATAGGCCATCGCCGGCACCAGCACGAGGAGCGAGGCGACGAACAGCGGCCGCACGTACCAGCGCGGATGATCGAAGGCGAGGATGAAGGTGATCAGGTAAAGCGCGAGCGGCAGCACCCAGAGGAAGGGCACGCTCGAGATGTTCTGCGTGATGTGGTTGGTCACCGCCAGCAGCATCACCGAGCCCATCGCGGAGAGCGCCAGCCACAGCAGCTGATCGCGCAGCGCCACAGGTGCAGTCGCCGCGCGCGTTTCAGTGTTCTCCGACGCGCCGTTCGCCGACATCAGCGCGACCGCGGCGCACAGCACCACGAAGCCGGCGTAGAGGAACGACCAGCTCCAGCCGAGCTGCCCGAGATCGAACACCGGCTCGAACAGCAGCGGAAATCCGAGCAGCGCGAGCAGCGATGCAAAGTTGGAGAGCGCAAACAGGCGATACGGCACGGCGCTCTGGAAGCGCCGCCAGTACCACGCCTGGAGCAGCGGCGTGGTGGTCGAGAGCAGGAAGTACGGCAGCCCGATGGTGGCGCCGAGCAGCAGCAGGATGCGCAGGATCGGCTCTTCGTTGCCCTGCGGCTTCCAGCCGGTCGAGGCGATGATCGGCAGGCAGGCGAGCGACACCGCGAGCAGCGCCACATGCACGTAGGCCTGGCGGCGTGCTCCCAGCCGCGTGGTCCAGTCCGCGTACGCATAGCCGGCCAGCAGC
Source organism: Burkholderiales bacterium (assembly GCA_036394655.1). GTDB lineage: Bacteria > Pseudomonadota > Gammaproteobacteria > Burkholderiales > SG8-39 > SCGC-AG-212-J23. Next base: position 2,079 of record DASWER010000273.1, on the reverse strand, counting down.
ACGCTCTGGAAGAACACCAGGCAGGTGGTCCAGACGCCGGCCGAGCCGCCGAACCACGGCAGGATCTGCTTGGCGATGATCGGCTGCACCAGGAACAGCAGGAACGACGACAGGAAGATCGTCCCTGCATAGGGCAGCGTACCCACCAGCGGGAAGCGGATTACTTGAGTACTGATTTGAGCGTCCTGCCCATCTCGGCCGGGTTGCGGGTCGTCTTGATCCCGCATTCCTCCATCACGGCCAGCTTTTCCTGGGCAGTGCCCTTGCCGCCGGAAATGATCGCCCCGGCGTGGCCCATGCGCTTGCCCGGCGGCGCGGTGACGCCGGCGATGAAGCCGACCACCGGCTTCCTCATGTTGTCCTTCACCCAGCGCGCGGCGTCTTCCTCGTCGTTGCCGCCGATCTCGCCCACCATGATCACGGCCTCGGTCCTCGGGTCGTCATTGAACATCCTGAGAACGTCCAGGTGCTTCAAGCCGTTGACCGGGTCGCCGCCGATGCCAACGCACGACGATTGGCCGAGCCCGAGCTCGGTGAGCTGCCCGACCGCTTCATAAGTGAGGGTGCCCGAGCGCGAGACCACGCCTATGGGTCCCCTTTTGTGGATATGGCCGGGCATGATGCCGATCTTGATCTCGCCGGGCGTGATCACGCCCGGGCAGTTTGGCCCGACCAGCAGCGTGCGCTTGCCCTTCATCCGGTACTTGGTGCGCACCATGTCGCGCACCGGGATGCCCTCGGTGATGCAGATCACGAGGTCGAGGTCGGCATCGACCGCCTCGTCGATCGCCGCCGCGGCGAAAGGCGGCGGCACGTAGATCACCGAGACATTGGCGCCGGTCGCCTTCTTCGCGTCCGCCACCGTGCCGTAGATCGGGATGCCCTCGAAGTCCTCGCCGGCTTTCTTTGGATTCACCCCAGCCACGAAGCACGCGCGCCCATTGGCGTATGCGCGGCTCATCTGCGTATGGAACTGGCCGGTCTTGCCGGTGATGCCTTGCGTCATCACCCGCGTGTTCTTGTCGATGAGGATGCTCACGGCTGACCCCCTGATAAGGGGGTCGTGAGCCGAAGGCGAACGGGGGGTTTTGTGTTTTTTAAAACCAACCCCCCACTCGCAAGCTCGTTTCCCCCCTTGACAGGGGGGCGGCCCAATCGCGCCTCGAGGCTCGTGATCATTTTTTCTTCTTCCCCTTCTTTGCCTTCTTTGCGGGCTTGGCTTTCTTCTTCAGCTTCGGCTTGGGCTTCGTCTTTGGTTTTGGTTTCGGCTTGGCCGTCTTTGCCTTGAGTCCCTTGACGGCAGCCACTACCTTCTTCCCGGCATCCGCCATGTTGTCGGCGGAGATGATCGGCAGGCCGGAATCCTTGAGGATTTTCTTGCCCAGATCCTCGTTGGTGCCTTTCATGCGCACCACCAGCGGCACGGAAAGCTTCACCTCGCGCGCCGCGGTGACGATGCCGTTGGCGATGGTGTCGCACTTCATGATGCCGCCGAAGATGTTGACGAGGATCGCCTTCACCTTCTTGTTGGACAGCATGATCTTGAACGCTGCCGTGACGCGCTCCGCGGTGGCGCCGCCGCCGACGTCGAGGAAGTTCGCCGGCGCGCCGCCATAGAGCTTGATGGTGTCCATGGTCGCCATGGCGAGGCCGGCGCCGTTCACCATGCAGGCGATATTGCCGTCGAGCGAGATGTAGTTCAGTTCGTATTTCGTCGCCTCGATCTCCAGCGGGTCCTCTTCGTCGAGGTCGCGCAGCGCCACCTCTTCGGGATGGCGGAACAGCGCGTTGTCGTCGAAGGTGAGCTTCGCGTCCAGCGCGATCACCCGGTTGTCGCCGGTGAGCACCAGCGGATTGATCTCGGCGAGCGAGGCGTCAGTGGCGTCGAAGCATTTGTAGAGCGCCTGGAACACCGCGCGTCCCTGCGCCAGCGCCGACTGCGGGATGCCGATGCTGAGCGCGATCTCGTCGGCATCGGCATCGCTCAAGCCTTGCGCCGGGTCGATGAACACCTTGCGGATCTTCTCCGGCGTCTTGGCGGCGACTTCCTCGATGTCCATGCCGCCTTCCGAGGAGGCC
>DASWER010000272.1:0-2080 GCA_036394655.1 Burkholderiales bacterium | reverse complement strand
CGGCTTCAAGGTCTAGTCGAAACCCCATCGGGGTCAGACCCCTGTCGCATCTGATGACGCGCTTTGTCGATCTGGCCGATCTTCGTTCGACTAGGTAGTAGCGCACCCACGCGCCACTAAGGAGACCACTGTTATGCGATTCCTATCGATGATCCGTATCCAAGAGAACACCGGCCAGGTCCCCAGCGAGCAGCTGATGAGCGACATGGGCAAGCTGATGGAGGAGTTGACCCGTACCGGCCGGCTGATCAGCACCGCCGGGCTTCGTCCGACCTCGGAAGGGGTGCGCGTGCGCCTGCGCCGCGGCAAACTTTCGAAGGTCGATGGGCCGTTCACGGAGACCAAGGAAGTGATCGGCGGCTATGCGATCCTCGAGGCTAAATCAAAGGAGGAAGCGATCGAGCTGACCCAGCGCTTCCTGAAGATCCACGGCGACGAGTGGGACCTCGAGTGCGAGGTGCGCCAGCTGGACGGTTAATCGGGAACCACGCCAGCACGGCGGATGAACTGCGCCCAGAACTGCCGATCGCGCGCGAGCTCGGCGGCGAACTCGGCCGGCGTCTGGAACTGCGGGATGAAGGCGTGCGACTCGAGCTTCTCGGCGAGCGTGGTGCGCATCGCCTTGTTGATCTCGGCGTTCATGCGCTCGACGATCGCGCGCGGCGTGCCGGCGGGCGCCACCACGCTGAAGTTGCTCGGCAGCGAGAAGCCGGGGAAGCCGGCTTGCGCGACCGTCGGCACCGAAGGCAGCTGATCGGTGTGGTGGCTGATGGCGAGCGCCACGATGCGCCCGCTCTTGATGTGCGGCAGCACGATGGCGACATCAGGCGCGAGGAAATGGATCTGCCCGCCGAGCAGCGCCGGCAGCGCCATGCCCATGCCGCGGTAAGGCACGTGCAGGAACCTTGCACCCGAGGCTTCCTCGATCATGCGCACCATCAGCGCGTTCGGCGCGCCGGAGCCCGACGAGCCGTAGGTCAGGGCGCGCGGCTCGCGCCTGCCGCGCTCGACGAGCTCGGCGAGCGTGCGGATGCCGAGCGCCGCTGGCACGCAGATCACGAGCGGCACCGTGACGCCGCGCGCCACCGGAACAAAGTCACGCTCGGCGTTGTACGGCAGGTCCTTATAGAGGCTCTGGTTGACTGTCAGGGCCGGGTCGGCGGCAACCATGAAGCTGTAGCCGTCCGGCGCCGAGCGCGCGGCGGTGACGGCGCCGATATTGCCGCTGCCGCCGGGCAGGTTCTCGACCACGAATGGCTGGCCGAGCGCGTCGCCGAGCGCCTGCGCGAGGACCCGCGCGTAAAAATCGGTGCCGCCGCCGGCGCTGCTCGGCACGATCAGCTTGACCGGCCGCGTTGGCCACTGCGCGCAGGCGGCGCCGGCGGCGAGAAACAGCAGGAGACCGAAAAGCTTTCTCACAGAGCGGGCCGAAGTTATCACGTATCATTTTGTACGGAGGCACGACCATCAGCGAGACCAGCGAGCAGCGCGCGATCCTTTTCGCTGACGTCTGCGGCAGCACCTCGATCTACGAGGCCGTGGGCGATGCGAAGGCGCTCGCGCTCATCAACAGCGTGTTCAAGGCGCTCGACAAGGAAGTGAACGCGAACGGCGGCGTCACCGTGAAGACGCTGGGCGACGGCATGGTGTGCCAGTTCCGGCAAGCCGACGCCGCGTTCCGCGCCGCCTGCGGCATGCAGGAAGCCACGGCGAAGGTCGATGCCAAGGGCAAGCAGGGACTGAGGATCAAGGTGGGCTATACCTTCGGCCCGGTGCTGATCAAGGACCGCGACGTGTTCGGCGACACGGTCAACGTCTGCGCGCGGCTGGTCTCGCTGGCAAACCCGGGGCAGGTGCTGACGACGCGCCAGACGGTCGAGTCGCTTTCCACTGAGCTGCGCGAGCGCTGCCGCGAGCTCTATGCGACCAAGGTGCGCGGCCGCACGACCGAGGTGACGGTGTGCGAGGTGCTGTGGCGCACCGACCCGGATACGACGCGCGTCAACGACCTCGGTGGCGCCTCGCCCCAGACGACCTGGACCTGGGTGCTCAAGCTGACGTACGCGGGTGAAACCTTCGT
>DASWER010000271.1:0-7133 GCA_036394655.1 Burkholderiales bacterium | reverse complement strand
CAGCTCGCGCTGCAGCGGCAGAAGATCGTCGAGCAGCAGCAGCGCGCGGGCTGCTAGCAAGCCGGCTTCAGCTTTTCGCCAGCCGCTCCGTCATCGGCATGTCCTGGTGGATGATGATGCCCTCCATCGGCTCGACCGGCGCGCGCCAGGGCGCGCGGCTGAGCATGGCGCGCGCATCGGCATAGCCCGCCTCTCGCCGCGCCCGGATGCCATCGGACGAGAAGTCGATGTCCTTGGTGTAGTCGTCGCCGTCGTGCTCGGGAGCGAGCAGGCGTACCACGTGCATCGTCGTGCCGCAGCCGTGCGAGGTAAGGTCGACGAGATCCGGGTCATCGAGCACTTCCGCCGGCAGGTGCTGCTTCAGCCTGCGAATGATGTGGCGCATGCGGTGAATCTGCTTTTGCCGCGCGATGTGGCTCTCGGCGCGGCTCGCGTACTGGATGTTCTTCTGGCGCCCGAGCACCTCCCAGATGGAGTTGGGCGCCGGGCCCTGCGATTGCCACACGTTCACGTTGAAGATCACCGAGTCGCGCCGCGGGTGGTCATCCATCACCGCCTCGATCGGCGTGTTGGAGTAGATGCCGCCATCCCAGTAGGGCTCGCCTTCGACGCGGATCGCGGGGAACGCGGGCGGCAGCGCGCCGGAGGCCATGATGTGCTCGAGCTCGAGCTTGCACTTGGCGCTGTCGAAGTACGCGAGCTCGCCGCTGGTCACGCCGACCGCGCCGACCGTGAGCCGCGGCGCGCGCTCGGCGAAGAGCTCGGGCGCGACCACACCCGCGAGCGTCTGCGCCAACGCCTCCGTGCGATACCAGGACGACGCATAGACGCCGAGCGGCGCGTAGATGCCGCCCCAGGGAATCGCGCGCGGCGTGAAGAAGGCGGGTACGCCGGACACGCTGGTGGCGAAATTCGCGTACCAGTGCCGCGCCCAGGGCGCCGCCATCAGCTCGAGCGTCGGCGAGAGGCGCAGCTTGTCCCAGAACTCGTCGAGCTTCGCCAGGCGCTCGCCCTGGCGGTTGCCGGCGATGATCGCGCCGTTGATGGCGCCGATCGAGGTGCCGATCACCCAGTCGGGCTCGGCGCCGGCCTCGTGCAGCGCCTGGTACACGCCGACCTGATACGCGCCGAGCGCGCCGCCGCCTTGCAGCACGAGCACCACCTGTCCGGGGACCTCACCGCCACTGCAGGACGCCATCGCCATGGTCATTGCGCGAGAATAGCGCATGAAAAACACCATCGTTGCGCTTTGCGCAGTCATTCTTTGCAGCTGCGCGAGCACCGGCCTGCCGCCGGAAGTGAAGTCGCAGCTCGCGCCGACCGGCGAGTTGCGCGTCGCGGTGCTCACCTCCAACCCGATCATCCACCGCACCACGCCCGACCTCGGCCGTGAGCTCGCCGCGCACGCCGGCGTGCCGCTGAAGCTGATCGAGTACGGCGCGGTCAACCGGCTGATGGAGGATGCGGCCAAGGGCGCGTGGGACGTCACCGTCGTGGCGATCGATCCCGAGCGGCGCGCGATCGTCGACTTCGCGCCGGCACATCTCAACGCCGAAGGCTTCCTTACCGTGCTGGTGCCGCCCGGCTCCGCCGCGCGCCGCATGGCCGACATCGACCAGCCGGGCATGCGCATCGCGGCGGTGCGCGGTGCGGCGACGCAGATGGTCCTTTCGCGCTCGCTGAAGAGCGCCACCGTGCTCGCCGCGGAGAACGAGGACGCGGCGTTCGCGTCGATGAGGGAAGGCAAGGCGCAGGGCTATGCGCAGAACCGCTTCATGCTGCGCGCGCGGGCGGCGACGCTGCCCGGCGCGCGGCTGCTCGAGGACTCGTTCGCCGGGCTGCACCTCGCGTTCGCCGTGCCGAAGAACCGGCCGGAGGCCGCGCGCCATGTGGCGCGGTTCGTCGAGGAAGCGAAGAGCTCGGGCGCCGTGCGGCGCGCGATCGAGGCCGCCGGGCTGCAGGGTGAAGTCAGCGTCGCGCTGCCGGAGCGGAGGTAGCCATGCGGCTCCTCGTTCTCCTGCTGGCATGGGCGATTGCGGCGCACGCCGCGTATCCGGAGAAGCCGATCCGCGTCGTCGTCCCCTCGGCGCCGGGCGGCTCGCCCGACGTGCTGATGCGGATACTGATGCAGCAGCTTTCCCAGCAGATGAACGTGCCGATCGTGGTGGAGAACAAGCCCGGCGCCTCGTTCGTCCTCGGCACCATGGACGTGGTGAAGGCGCCGCCCGACGGCTACACGCTCGGCTACGGCAACATCGTGTCGCTCGCGATCAATCGCTCGCTGATGCCTTCGCTGCCTTACGACGTCGAGAAGGACCTGACGCTCATCTCCAATGTCACCCACGTCTTCAATATGCTCGCGGTGAACAACAACCTGCCGGTGCACAGCGTGGCCGAGCTCATCGACTACGCAAAGCGCAACCCGGGGAAACTGGCGAATGGCTCATCGGGCAACGGCACCACCGGACATCTCGGCGGCGAGCTCTTCAAGGCGATGACCGGCACCGACATCGTCCATGTGCCCTACAAGGGCAGCGCGCAGGCGATCAACGACCTGATGGGCGGGCAGATCCAGGTGATGTTCGACAACGTGCCTTCGATCGGGCCGCACGTGAAGGCGGGGCGCGTACGTGGCTTGGGCGTCTCGTCGCCCAAGCGCGCCGCCTCCTTCCCCGAGATCCCGACCATCGCCGAAGCCGGCGTGCCCGGCTACGTAACGAATTCCTGGGGCGGCGTCATCGGTCCCGCGCGGCTGCCGCGCGATGTCGTCATGCGCCTGAACACCGAGATCAAGGCTGCATTGGCGGTGCCAGCGGTGGTGGAGCGCTATCGCCAGCTCGACAGCGACATCGACGGCGGCACGCCGGAGCAATTCCTCGAGCTGGTGCGCCGCGAGACGCCGAAGTGGGCCGAAGTGGTGAAGCGCTCGGGGGCGAAGATCGACTGATCAGGGGCGCTTCGCCGCCCACTTGAGCAGGGCGTCGAGCGCGGGGCAGAGGTCCTGGCCCCATTGCGTGAGGCGGTACTCCACTTTCGGCGGCACCTGGTTGTGCACCGTGCGCTGCACGATGCCGTCCGTCTCGAGCTGCCGCAGCTGCTGCGCCAGCATCTTCTGCGACACGTCGGGGATCGCGCGCTCGAGATCCGAGAAGCGCAGCACCTGGCCGCCAAAGAGATGAAACAGGATCAGCAGTTTCCAGCGGCCCTCGAGGAACCTGACCGCATGCTCCACGCCTCGCGCGGCGGCAAGCGCCGTCAGTTCAGAACGCTCACCTTGCGGTGCGTGACTTACTTTTTCGTGCGTTCTTGTCATTTGGTTAGCGTAGTCGCATCTTCTGTTCATGTCGATCAGGCTCCCCGAACCCATCGCGGCCTATTTCGCCGCGACCAACGCGCACGACGTCGATGCGATGCTCGCGCGCTTTGCCAAGACCGCCATCGTCAAGGACGAGGGCAAGACGATGCGCGGCGCGGACGCGGTCAGGCAGTGGATGGAAGAGACGATCCGCAAATACGCCTTCAGCGTCGAGGCGCTGGCCATCGCCGCCGCCGAGGACAAAGCGGTGGTGACCACGCGGGTCTCCGGCAGCTTCCCCGGCAGCCCCATCGAGCTGCGCTACGACATCACGCTCGCCGGCGGAAAAATAAGCCGGCTGGAGATCCACCCATGAGCGCGCCGCTGCGCTTCTCGTACGATCCGAAGGAGTTCGCCGGCAAGCGCGTGCTCGTCACGGGAGGCACGAAGGGCATGGGCCAGGCCATCGTGCATCGCCTCGCGGCGGGTGGCGCGAGGGTGGCGACGACGGCGCGCTCGGCACCTGCAGACATTCAGGCAGATATCAGCACGCGCGAGGGCGTCGACAGGGTGGTGCGGCAGATCCACGAGCGCTTCGACGGCCTCGACATCCTGGTCAACAACGTCGGCGGCTCGAGCGCGCCGGGCGGCGGCGTGCTCGCGCTCTCCGACGACGATTGGCAGCAGACGCTCAACGCCAATCTGCTCGCCGCGGTGCGCCTCGATCGCGCGTTTTTGCCGGGAATGCTCGAGCGCCGCGCGGGCGTGATCGTGCACATCTCGTCGATCCAGCGGCGCCTGCCGCTCTTCGAGGCGACGCTCGCCTATGCCGCGGCGAAGGCGGCGCTCACGACCTACAGCAAGGGGCTGTCGAAGGAAGTGGGGCCGGCGGGGGTGCGCGTCAATTCGGTGGCGCCGGGCTTCATCGAGACCACCGCCGCGGAGCGCCTGATCGAGCGTCTCGCGGAGAAGGGCGGCATCGATCAGCAGGCGGCACGCCAGGGCCTGATGGATTCGCTCGGCGGCATTCCCATCGGCCGACCGGGCCGCCCCGACGAAGTCGCGGAGCTGATCGCATTCCTGGTCTCCGAGCGCGCGGCGTCCATCCACGGCGCGGAATACGTGATCGACGGCGGCACCGTGCCGACGGTGTGACCTAGCAGTAGACTCGCGTTCCCACGGAGGGAGCGCGATGAAGCACGTCACCGGGCTGCTGTTCGCAGCGTTCACGGGCCTTTGCGCGGCGCAGACGGATGCACTGCGGCCGCCCGAGTGGGCCTATCCGGTGAACCCGCCGGGATTCAAGCCGAAAGCCGATGACGGAAGAGCGCGCCATGTCGCCGGCAGCAGCGCGAGCTATACGCTGACGCAGCTGCGCGACCGCTTCATCTCGCCGGTGTGGCATCCGGCGGAGCATCCGGCGCAACCCGAAGTCGTGGCACAAGGCAGAAAACCGGAGGTGTTCGCCTGCGGCTTCTGCCATCGCGCCGACGGCCCCGGCGGCCCGGAGAACGCGAACCTCATGGGCCTGCCGGCGAAATACATCGTGCAGCAGATGGCCGACTACAAGAGCGGCGCGCGCAAGACCGCGGTGCCGGGAAGAAACGTCGACCTGATGATCTCGCTCGCCAAGGCGGCGAGCGACGCCGAGATCCAGGCCGCGGCGGCCTATTTCTCCGCGATCCGGCCGCGGGCCACGATCCGAGTCGTCGAGAGCGAGATCATCCCGCGCACCTACGTCACCGGCTGGCATCTGGTGCTGATGGAAAAAGGCGAGCAGGAGGCGATCGGCCAGCGCATCGTCGAGGTGCCCGAAGTGTTCGAGCAGTTCGAGAGCCGCGACACGCGCGCGCGCTTCATCGCCTATGTGCCGCAGGGCAGCGTGAAGAAAGGCGAGGCGCTCGCGGCGACCGGTGGCGGCAAGACCGTCGCCTGCGCCGGCTGCCACGGCCGCGCGCTCGGCGGCGCAGGCGAGATTCCCGGCATCGCCGGGCGCTCGCCGACGTACCTCTTGCGCCAGCTCTACGAGTTCAAGCACGGCGGGCGCAACGGCGCGCAAAGCCAGCAGATGAAGCCGACGGTGGAGAATCTCGCGCTCGAGGACATGATCGCCCTGGCGGCGTACGCCGCATCTCTCGCGCCCGCGTTGCGCGAGGAGTAATGGATTAAGCAGCGAACCCAGGTGTTCGCACCCGTAGTTCCAAACCAGAGGAGAGATCGATGAAGGTTCCCGTAATGGTGGTAGCAAGCCTTCTCGTCACCGCAATGAGCGGTGCGCAGGCGCAGGACAAGGACAAGGCGAAGGGCAAGGCAGCGTCCAAGGGTGACATGACGTTCTTCGTCACGAGCGCCGGCAAGGGCAACGGCGCCGACCTGGGCGGGCTCGAGGGCGCGGACGCGCATTGCAACACGCTCGCCAAGGCCGCGGGCTCGAAGCACACGGACTGGAAAGCGTACCTGAGCACCACGCTGCCGGGCGGCGACGCGGGCGTGAGCGCGCGCGATCGCATCGGCAAGGGCCCGTGGCGCAACGCCAAGGGCGTGGTGGTGGCGAAGAACGTGGCCGACCTGCATTCGGACAAGGCGAACATCACGAAGCAGACCGCGCTCACCGAGAAGGGCGAGCCGATCAAGGGCCGCGGCGAAACGCCGAACGAGCACGACATCCTCACCGGCTCGGATCCCTCGGGACGCTTCTCCACCGCCGGCGGCGACACCACCTGCGGCAACTGGAGCAAGAGCGGCGACGGCTCGGCCATCGTCGGGCACCACGACCGCACCGGGCTGAAGGACACCTGGCACATGAAGTCGTGGAATTCCTCGCACGGCTCGCGCGGCTGCAGCCAGGACCAGCTCAAGGCCTCCGGCGGCGCCGGACTGCTCTACTGCTTCGCGCCGAACTAGAGCGGCGCTACATGTCCGAAAGCGGCAGCGCGCGCGCTGCCGCGACGCTCTTGTGCTTCATCAGGGCGATGACCCGCGCCAGCTCGGCATGCAGCGCATGCAGGCGCGCCGGCGGCAGCTCGGAGAGCGCCTGCTGCAGCACGCCGATCAGCGGCCGCGGCGCGGCCTTCAGGAGCTGAAGCCCTTTCTTCGTAGCGAATAGCTTCACCTGCCGCTGATCGTGGCTCTGGCGCTCGCGCGCCACCAGCTCGAGCGCTTCCAGCCGGCGCAGCAGGTTGCTGGCGGTCGACTGGTGGATCGCCAAGGCGCGGGCGAGCTCGCCGACCTTGCTCCCCGGGTTTTGGGCCACCTGCGCGAGCGCCCAGAGCTGGGCGCCGGTCAGCCCGGCGCGCCGCTCGACGTCCTGGTAGTGGCGCCGGATCGACTTGACGATGATGCGGAATTGCTCGAGCACCTCGAGCATGCGCCGGCGTTTATTCACCCGTGAATGGTACCGTGCGGGCCCACAATACATATTTGCGCAAATATAATGTGCGCCATAATGGATCTTTGCCGACTCACAAAGAGGGAGAGGAGCATGAAGAACACCGTATTCGCGCTCGCCGCCATCCTGTGCGGCTGCGCCACGCAAGCGACCCAGGAGCCGGCGGCCAGCGCCGGCGCGCAGGCCGCCGCCCGCACGGCGCAGGCCGCGCCGGCGAAGCCGGGGCAGTCGACCACCAGCGTGGCGAGCGCCGCCAGCGACGCCAAGGCAGTTCCGGCGAAGCGGAGCATCTACTACGCCTACGACCAAGCGGAGATCACCGGCGAGAGCCGGAAGCTGATCGAAGCGCACGCGGACTACCTGCGCACGCATCCGGCGCTCAAGGTCGTGATCGAGGGCAATGCCGACGAGCGCGGCAGCGCCGAGTACAACGTCGCCCTCGGGCAGCGG
>DASWER010000270.1:0-7363 GCA_036394655.1 Burkholderiales bacterium | reverse complement strand
CTCAAGCACCGCGGCGTCATATGTGAAAAATGCGGCGTCGAAGTGACGCTGGCCAAGGTGCGCCGCGAGCGCATGGGCCACATCGAGCTCGCGAGCCCGACCGCGCATATCTGGTTCCTCAAGTCGCTGCCCTCCAGGCTCGGCCTGGTGCTCGACATGACGCTGCGCGATATCGAGCGCGTGCTGTACTTCGAAGCCTATGTCGTCACCGACCCGGGCCTCACGCCGCTCAAGCGCACCCAGTTGCTCACCGAGGACGACTACCTCGCGAAGGTCGAGGAGTTCGGCGACGACTTCCAGGCCGCGATGGGCGCCGAGGGCATCCGCGCGCTGCTGCGCGCGCTCGATCTCAACAAGGAGATCGATAACCTGCGCAAAGAGCTGGAAGCCACTTCCAGCGACGCGAAGATCAAGAAGTACGCCAAGCGGCTGAAGGTGCTCGAGGGCTTCAAGGCCTCGAACATCAAGCCCGACTGGATGATCATGGAAGTGCTGCCGGTGCTGCCGCCGGAGCTGCGGCCGCTGGTGCCGCTGGACGGCGGGCGCTTCGCCACCTCCGACCTGAACGACCTGTATCGCCGGGTGATCAACCGGAACAACCGCCTCAAGCGCCTGCTCGAGCTGAAAGCGCCGGAGATCATCGTCCGGAACGAGAAGCGCATGCTGCAGGAGGCGGTGGACTCGCTGCTCGACAACGGTCGCCGCGGCAAGGCGATGACCGGCGCCAACAAGCGTCCGCTGAAATCGCTCGCCGACATGATCAAGGGCAAGGGCGGTCGTTTCCGCCAGAACCTGCTGGGCAAGCGCGTCGACTACTCCGGCCGCTCGGTCATCGTGGTCGGCCCGCAGCTCAAGCTGCACCAGTGCGGCCTGCCGAAGAAGATGGCGCTCGAGCTGTTCAAGCCTTTCATCTTCAACAAGCTCGAGCTCCTGGGGCTGGCGACCACCATCAAGGCCGCCAAGCGCCTGGTCGAGCAGGAAGTCCCGGAGGTCTGGGACATCCTCGAAGAGGTGATCCGCGAGCACCCGGTGCTCCTCAACCGCGCACCGACGCTGCACCGCCTGGGCATCCAGGCCTTCGAGCCGGTGCTGATCGAAGGCAAGGCGATCCAGCTGCATCCGCTGGTGTGCGCGGCGTTCAACGCCGACTTCGACGGCGACCAGATGGCGGTGCACGTCCCGCTCTCTCTCGAAGCGCAGATGGAAGCGCGCACGCTGATGCTGGCGTCGAACAACGTGCTCTCCCCCGCGAACGGCGAGCCGATCATCGTGCCGTCGCAGGACATCGTGCTGGGCCTGTACTACGCCACGCGTGAAAGGATTAATGCGAAAGGCGAGGGCATGAGCTTCTCCGATCTGGCCGAGGTGCACCGCGCCTACGATTCGCGCCAGGTCGAGATCAACGCGCGCGTCTGGGTACGCATCCGCGAGAAAGACATCGCCGAGGACGGCGAGATCACCGAGAAAGTGACGCGCTACGAGACCACCGTCGGCCGCGCGCTGCTGTCCGAGATCCTGCCCGCGGGCCTGACTTTCGACCTCTTGAACAAGCCGCTGAAGAAGAAGGAGATCTCGCGCCTGATCAACATCGGCTTCCGCCGCTGCGGCCTGCGCGAGACGGTGATCTTCGCCGACAAGCTGATGCAGGCAGGCTTCACCATCGCCACGCGAGCCGGCATCTCGTTCGGCGTCAACGACATGTCGATCCCGGCGGCGAAGCAGCAGCTCATCAAGGACGCTGAGGGCGAAGTCAAGGAAATCGAGGTGCAGTACACCTCGGGCCTGGTGACCGCCGGCGAGCGCTACAACAAGGTGGTCGACATCTGGTCGCGCTGCGGCGAGCAGGTCGGCAAGGTGATGATGGAGCAGCTCGGCTCCGAAGAGGTGGTGAACCGCCACGGCAAGACCGTGAAGCAGGAGGCGTTCAACTCGATCTACATGATGGCCGACTCTGGCGCGCGCGGCTCAGCGGCGCAGATCCGCCAGCTGGCGGGCATGCGCGGCCTGATGGCCAAGCCCGACGGCTCGATCATCGAGACGCCGATCACGGCCAACTTCCGCGAAGGCCTGAACGTGCTGCAGTACTTCATCTCGACGCACGGTGCCCGCAAGGGCTTGGCCGATACCGCGCTGAAGACGGCGAATTCCGGCTATCTGACGCGCCGCCTGGTCGACGTGACGCAGGACCTGGTGGTGACCGAGGACGATTGCCAGACGCAGAACGGCGTCTCGATGAAGGCGCTGGTGGAAGGCGGCGAAGTGGTCGAGGCGCTCAGGGAGCGCATCCTCGGCCGCACCCTCGCCATCGACCTGATCCATCCCGAGACCCAGGACGTGCTGTTTGCGGCGGGAACGCTGATCGACGAGGAAGGCGTGGACATCATCGACAACGTCGGCATCGACGAGGTCAAGGTGCGCACCGCGCTGTCCTGCGATACGCGCTGGGGCGTGTGCTCGAAGTGCTACGGGCGCGACCTCGGCCGCGGCTCGCCGGTGAACGTCGGCGAGGCGATCGGCGTGATCGCGGCGCAGTCGATCGGCGAGCCGGGCACGCAGCTCACGATGCGCACTTTCCACATCGGCGGCGCGGCCTCGCGGACCGCGGTGCAAAGCCATGTCGAGGCGAAATCGGCGGGCACGGTCCGTTTCACCGCGACCATGCGCTACGTCTCGAACGCCAAGGGCGACAAGGTGGTGATCTCGCGCTCAGGCGAGATCATCATCACCGACGACAACGGCCGCGAGCGCGAGCGCCACAAGGTGCCGTACGGCGCGCTGCTCTCGGTGGCGGACGGCGACACGGTGCGCGCGGGCAAGACGCTCGCCAATTGGGATCCGCACCACCGCCCGATCATCACGGAGTACGCCGGCACGGTGAAGTTCGAGCACGTCGAGGAAGGCACGACCGTCGCCAAGCAGATCGACGACGTCACCGGCCTGTCGACCCTGGTCGTGATCGATGCCAAGCGCCGCACCACGGCGGCGGCCAAAGGCCAGCGGCCTTCGGTCAAGCTGATCAACGAGTCGGGCGAGGAAGTGCGCATCGCCGGCACCGATCACGCGGTCAACATCAGCTTCCCGGTGGGCGCGGTGATCGCCGTGCGCGACGGGCAGCAGGTGCAGGTCGGCGAGGTGCTGGCGCGCATTCCGCAGGAAGTCTCGAAGACGCGCGACATCACGGGCGGCCTGCCGCGCGTGGCGGAGCTGTTCGAGGCGCGCTCGCCGAAGGACGCGGGCATCCTGGCGGAAGTCACCGGCACGGTGAGCTTCGGCAAGGACACCAAGGGCAAGCAGCGCCTGGTGATCACCGACCTCGATAAGCAGGAGCACGAGTACCTGATCGCCAAGGACAAGCATCTCCTGGTGCACGACGGCCAGGTGGTGAACAAAGGCGAGATGATCGTCGACGGTCCGGTCGACCCGCACGATCTGCTGCGCCTGCTCGGCATCGAGGAGCTCGCGCGCTACATCATCGACGAGGTGCAGGACGTCTACCGCCTGCAGGGCGTGAAGATCAACGACAAGCACATCGAAGTGATCGTGCGCCAGATGCTGCGGCGCATCGAGGTGGAAGAGCCGGGCGACACGCCCTTCATCCCGGGCGAGCAGGTGGAGCGTGCCGAGATGCTGGAGGAGAACGAGAAGGCGGAGAAGGCCGGCAAGAAAGCCGGCAGCTACCGCAACATCCTGCTCGGCATCACCAAGGCGTCGCTGTCGACCGATTCGTTCATCTCGGCGGCCTCGTTCCAGGAGACGACGCGCGTGCTGACCGAAGCGGCCATCATGGGCAAGCGCGACGAGCTGCGTGGTCTCAAGGAGAACGTCATTGTCGGGCGTCTCATCCCGGCGGGTACCGGCCTCGCGTACCACATGGTGCGCAAGGCGCAGGCTGCAGAGCCGGTGCTGGCCGAGCTTCCGATCGGCCCTGCCGAAACGCCGGCAGTCGAACCGGCGACCACGGGCGGTGGCAGCTAAGGTTTTATTGGGTAATACCGAAAGGCGCCCGCTGGGCGCCTTTTTTTTTGGGGCCTACATCCAGCGCCGCATCGGATAGCCGGGGCCGACCAGCCGCTGCAGGGCCGCCAGGGCGATCTGCCGTCCCCAGTTGAATTCCTTGTAGAGCAGGACGAAGCGCCATAGGTCGCGCAGCACCAGGCGCCGTTCGCGCCAGGAAAGTTGCATGAAGGCGCCGGGGAAATCGGCTTCGTGCGGCCGGCCGAATGCGATCTTGAGCGGATTCCACTGATCCGTCGTGCGGCGCACTTCGGAAGCCACCATGCGGCGGTAGACCTGCTGCACCGGCTGGTCGCGCAGGCGCGCCTCGACCACCGCCTCCCCGGCGAGCGCGCCGGAGTGCAGCGTGCAGCTCATGCCCTCGCCGATCATATTGAGAAAGCCGGAAGCCTGGCCGGTGATCAACACGTTGCCCTTGCCGAAGACGTAGCGGTTGATGAGCGATGGGCCGAAGTTCTCAGCGCAACCCTCGTGGGTGGTGTACTCGGAGAGCTTCACCCGGTGCTTTTGCTCCAGGTAGTGCACCACGTTGCGGTGGCGCTGGTCGAAATTGTCGCCGCGCTTGAAGCCGACGCCGACGATCTGCTGGCCGTCGCGCGCGTGGCTCCAGGTGTAGTGCCCGAGCCCGGGATGGAACCAGAAATGGAAGTATTGCGGGTCGAGCGGGCAGTCGACGATGTCGTGGAATTTCTGTCCGACGAAGAACCATGGAATCTGCTTCGGATAGTCGGGATAGAGGGCGCGGATCACCAGCGAGCTCGGTCCGTCGGCGCCGATCACGTGCCTTGCCCGGTACGCGAGATCGGTACCCTGGCGCCGCGCGCGCACCACCACGTGGTCGCCGTGGTCCTCCAGCCCGATGAAGGAAGTCTGGTCGTGGACCTCGGCGCCGCTGCGCTTGATCGCCCAGTGGTCGGAGTACTTGCGGTGCAGGTGCGGCGTGCTGCCTTCCAGGAAATCCATGCTGAGCGAAACCATGCTCGGGAAATGGAAGGTCACCCCCTCGCAGGTCGTCGGCTGGTGCAGCGCCTCGGGCGGCAGCGGGCCGAAATTCTCGACCAGGAAGCGGTGGCCGCGCGGCGAGAGGATGCCGCTGCAGATCTTGTGGCGCGGCAGCTGCAGGCGCTCGAGGATCACGGTTTCGAGGCCGGCATCGACCAGGCGCTTGGCCGCCGCGGCGCCCGAGAGGCTGGCGCCGATGATGATGGCGTCGGCCGATCTCACAGATCCGCCACGTGGATCACCGGGGCTGCGGCGAATGAGAAAGCCGCGCCATCGTTGACGTCCTCGACCACGATGCGCGCGACTTGCCGGCCCTCCAGGATCCACTGCGCCTGCGACGCCGGGATCGCGATGCGCTGCAGATCGAGGTTCATCTCGCAGCCCGAGGCGGCACGCAAGCCGTCGTAATGGCCGACCAGCCGCGCATGGTCGTGGTGAAACGCGCGCGGCTCGATGACGTAGAGATCGTCGGCTCTCAGCTTGTCGCGGATCGCTGACTTCATGGTGAGCGCCTCGCCCAGGCTGATGCTCGGCACCTTGGGCAGCCAGCGGCGCAGCGCGCGCAGCAGCAGCCCTTCTGCGACCACCAGGCGCCGCGCCGCGCGCAGCGGCCCGAGGAAGGCATCGCGCCGCGCATCCGGAACGGCACGCCCCGCCTCGAGGGCGAGCGCGATATCGGCGCCGTCGTCCTCGGCCAGCGCCCATCCCTCGCCGAGCAGCGCGAGCGTTCTGCGCCGGCGCGCCTCGTCGGTGCCGAGCACGCGCCCCGGAAGGAGCATCCGCCTGGCCGTCGCGGCCGGTGGCGATTTCGCGGCAAAGGTCACTTCGGCCAGGGGACGCTGCCGGCGCAGCTCAAGAACCATGTCGACTAGAGGCAAGGCCTCGGGGCAGGCCGGCTCGCAAGCGCCGCACAGCGTGCAGCTGTCCAGCGAGGCGGCGATCGCCGCGGCGCTCGCGCCGTGCTGCCGGGCCTTGGCGCGGCCGCGCGGCGTGAGGCGCACGTCGCGCGTCTCGCGCCACACCGGGCAGACCAGCAGGCAAAGGCTGCAGCCGCTGCAGGCGCCATGATCCATCGCACTCAAAATATCACATCGCGATTCAGGATCATCGCCGGGTCGGCGCGGCGCTTCATGGCGAGGTGCCGCTCGACCAGCGCATCGCCGAACACGCGCCGGATGTAGCCCTTCATCATGCCGCCGAAGCGGTAATAGCTCGCGCCGATCTCGACGCCGATGTCGTAGATCTCGTTTTTGAACGACTGCAGCAGATCGCGGCTGTACGGCGCCTGGTCGATCACCGGCTCGAACTCGCAGCCGTAGGCGCGCACCGCGGCGTCGGGTGGAATGCAGGACATCTCGTAGTGTGCGCGATGGTCCTCGCGCAGCTTGATGCCGACGCAATAAAGGGTGTAGCGCGGAAAATACCTGCGGCACACCGCGTTGCCGCGCTCCACCGCCGCGGCGAACTTCTCGGCCGAGGTGGCGAGATCGGGGATCACCATCTGGCGTCCGCCCCAGAAGCGCCACACGGCGCGCGAGAACACCACGCTGCGGTCGTGCATCCTGCCGTCGCGAAAGAATTCCTTGCGCCTGAACTGCGGGAACAGCTCGCGCTTGCGCCGCACGAGATAGAGTGCCTCGCGCCAGCCCCAGGGACGCAGCGCATAGTGCAGCACCATGCGCACGGCGAAGCCCGCTTCGCTGCTGCCGCGCAGCTTGCGGCGGAATCGCGCGTCGAATTGCGCTTCGCGCTGGTCGGAGTCGAACGCCACCAGCAGGTTGATCGCCCGATCCATCATGGTGAGGATGCCCGAATAGTCGCTCGCATCAGCCGCGTCGAGCATCTGCAGGTCCTCGATCGCGGTGCGCAGCGAGGAATAGTAGAAATAGTGCATGCGCAGCGGCGTGTAGGGCCTGATCCGCAGGGTCGCCTCGGTGATCACGCCGAACTGGCCGTAGCCGAGGATCACGCGGCGGAAGAGCTCCGCATTCTCCTGGTCGGAGCATTCGACGATCTCGCCCGTCGGCGTCACGACCTGCAGCGCAAGCGCCTGGTCCGCGCTGCAACCCAGGCGGGCGGAATTGACGTCGATGCCGCCGACGCCGAGCGTGCCGCCCACCGAGGAAGTCAGATTGAGCGGCGCGGAAAGATAATCCATGCCGTGGCGCCGCAGCACTTCGGCGAGCTGCGCCCAGAAGATCCCCGCTTGGGTTCTCACGCTCAAGCCCTGCTTGTCGACCGACACCACGCGGCTCATGCCGGTCATGTCGAGCAGCACACCGCCGTAGGCCACCGACTCGCCCTCGGTCGTCAGGCCGCCGCCGCGCACCGTCACGGGCACGCCATG
>DASWER010000269.1:0-2532 GCA_036394655.1 Burkholderiales bacterium | reverse complement strand
ATTCCACCGCTTTTGAATGGACGGCGACCGAGGGGGCCTGCGGGCGCACCGCGTGTCGCTGTGGTGACCACCACCGGCGGCGGCGCGGCGAGCGTGGTCGACCGGCTGGGCTTGCACGGCATCGAGCTCGCCTCGATGCATGACCTCACGATGACCGCGACGAAGGACATTTACCGCGCGACGCTCGAGCAGCTGCTCGGCTCGCCCGGCTGCGACGCGGTGCTGGCGGCAGTCGGCTCATCCGCGCAGTTTCATCCGGAGCTCGCGGTCGAGCCGATCGTGCAGGCGACGCGCACGGCGAAGCCGCTCGCCGCGTTCCTCACGCCGCACGCCGAGCGCTCGCTTGCTCTGCTCGCGGAGCAGGGCGTCGCCGCCTTCCGCACGCCCGAAGCCTGCGCCGATGCATTCGCCGCCTTCTTCGCCTGGCGCGCGCCGCGACAAAAAATGGGGACAGACCCCATTATTTCGCTAGGCGAAAAAATAGGGTCTGTCCCCAATTTCGAGCTGCTGGCTGCCCTCGGCATTCCGGTCGCGGAGCACGCAGTGGTGCAGGCGCCGAACTTTGTGCATTCGATCGCGTATCCCGTGGCGCTGAAGCGCCTGGATGTGGAGCACAAGACGGAAGTGGGCGGCGTGGTGCTGAACATCCAAAGTGGACCCGAGCTCGCCGAGCACGCGAGGCGCATGGGACAGCAGCGACTGCTGGTGCAGCGCATGGAGCACGGGCTCGCCGAAGCGATCGTCGGCTATCGCGACGATCCGGTGGTTGGACCGCTGGTGCTGGTCGGCGCCGGCGGCACGCTGGCCGAGCTCTACCAGGACTTTGCCGTCGAGCTCGCGCCCGTGAGCGAGGCCGAGGCGGAGGCGATGATTGCAAGGGTGAAAGGACTCGCCGTGATCCGCGGCTACCGCAACATGCCGCGCGGCGATGTAAAGGCGCTCGCGAAAGCGGTGGCGGCGTTTTCGACCCTCGGTAGCGAGGTGCGCGAAGCCGAGATCAATCCGCTCATCGTGAAGGCGCAAGGGGTCGTCGCGGTCGACGCACGCGTGGTGTTCAACGATGCCTGACGCCGCGCTGCGCGAGCTGCTGGCGGCGGCGCAGATCGAGCCGATGGATTGGCCGCTGATCGCCGGCGCCGATCCGGTGCTGCCGACGCCTTATCGCGTCGGCACGGCCGGCGCCGCAGCGCTCGCGGCCTTCGGCACCGCGGTGGCGCGGTTCGGCGAGCTGCGCGGCCTGCCGCCGCAACGCGTCGCGGTGGATCTGCGCGCCGCGGCGCTGTCGCTGCGCAGCGCTCGCTATCTGCGGATCAACGGCGAGCCGCTGCCGCCGGTATGGGATCCGCTGAGCGACTTCTACCCGGTGCAAGACGGCTGGATCAGAACTCACTGCAATTTCCCGAATCACCGCGCTGCGGCGCTCGAGGTGCTGCAGGCGCCGGCGGATCGCAGACAGGTGGAGGAAAAGGCGCGCGCCTGGGCCGGAGAGGCGCTGGAGGACGCGATCCATGCCGCCGGGGGCTGTGCCGGCTTCGTGCGCAGCGCCGCAGACTGGCAGCGTCACGCGCAGGCCGAGGCCGTGGCTGCACAGCCGCTGATCGAGATCACGCGCATCGGCGATGCGCCGCCGGAAAAGCCAAGGACGGCGAAAAGACCGCTCGCCGGCATCCGCGTGCTCGACCTCACGCGCGTGCTGGCCGGTCCGACCTGCGGCAAGAGCCTCGCCGAGCACGGCGCCGATGTCCTCAAGATCAGCGCCGAGCATCTTCCCGACATGGGGCTGGTGGAGATGGATACCGGCATCGGCAAGCTCTCAGCGCGCCTCGACTTGAGGACCGCCGAGGGCGCGTACATCCTCAATAGCCTGGTGAAGCAAGCGGACGTTTTCTCGCAGTCCTATCGCCCCGGTGCGCTCGCCGGGCGCGGCTTCTCCCCCGAGGCGCTCGCTGCCGTGCGTCGGGGCATCGTGTGCGTTTCGCTTTCCGCCTGGGGCGAAACCGGGCCCTGGCGCGCCCGGCGCGGTTTCGACAGCATCGTGCAGGCGGTGAGCGGCATGGCGCAGGCCTCCGGCGACGCGAATGCACCGAAGCTGATGCCGGTATCGGCGATCGACTATGTGAGCGGCTATCTGATGGCGTTCGGCGCGACGCTCGCGCTCGCGCGGCGCGCGAGCGAGGGCGGAAGCTGGCTGGTGCGCGTGGCGCTGGCGCGCGTCGGCCGGTGGATCGTCGAGCGCGGTACGGTGCCGTTCAGCGGCGTCGCGGCGGACATTCCACCTGCCGAGCTGGCGAAGTACTGCGCCGAGATGGAATCGCCGGTCGGCAGGCTGACCTACTTGCGCCCGGTGGTGCAGCTTTCGCACACGCCGGCTCACTGGACCCGGCCGCCGGTGCCGCTGGGAACGCATCGCGCCGAGTGGCCCACAAGGGAGCTTTGACATGGACTTCAGGCTGAAGCCCGAGCAGCAGCAGTTCCGCGATGCGGTGCTGCGCTTTGCGAAGAAGGAGCTGGCGGAAAAAGCAGTCGAGCGCG
>DASWER010000268.1:0-2082 GCA_036394655.1 Burkholderiales bacterium | reverse complement strand
CGCGTGCTGGTCGCGGAAAGCGCACAAGGCTACGAGGTCCTGGCGAAGGTGCTCGGCGAGGAGTTCACGCTGGTGCCGGTGCGCACGCTGACCGAAGGGCTCGATCTGCTGCAGAACAGCGTGGTCGCACGCCACCACGCGATCGACGCCATCGTTTGCGGGCAGCACTTCGAAGGCTCGCAGATGCTGCGCTTCCTGGAATGCGTCAAGGCCTACAAGGCGACGAGCACGGTTCCGTTCATCTGCTGCCGCGCCACCGCGACGCAGCTCGGCGATACCACGCTCGCGGCGATGCGCGAGGCCTGCGAGGCACTCGGTGCCGTGGCCTACATCGATCTGCCCGATCGCGAGCATCGTGCCGGTGCCGAAAAGGCGGCGGTCGAATTCCGCGATGCGGTGCGTGCCGCGGTGCAGATGAAGTCCGCCGAGCACGGCCTGCGGATACTGGTGGTGGACGACAACGCCGACGCGGCGCACACGCTCACCGCCCTGCTGCGCATGGCGGGCCACGAGGTGCAAAAGGCCGCGAGCGGGGCAGAAGCGCTGCGCGTCGGCGCGCAGCTCAAGCCCGATGCCGCGGTGCTCGACATCGGCATGCGCGACATGTCGGGCTACGTGCTCGCCGAGCGGATCAGGCGCGAGCCGTGGGGCACAGCGGTCACGCTGATCGCCGTCACCGGGCACGGCACGCCGGAGGACTTGGAGCGTGGCCGCGAAGCCGGCTTCGCGCACCACTTCGTGAAGCCGGTGACGGTGGAGCAGCTGCTCGAAGTGCTGGCCAAGGAGCCGAAGTGAGCACCTTGTGGCGGTAAAGCCGACAGCGGTGCGCGGTTATCCGCGACTTGAGCCGGGCGAAGCGGCATCGGATCATGGATTGATGCGCACCTCGGTCTTTTCCGGCGCAGCCGATTGCCCGCGGGCTCGGGCCGCGTGCGAATCGACGTACGTGCGCGCGCTGCACCGTGCGTGCGTGATCCTCGGCGGTGCCTCCCAGCTCGCGGGCCACATCGGCGCGCGCGAGGAGGATTTGCGCCGCTGGATGCAAGGCGGGCAAGAGCCGCCCGAATGGGCGTTCCTGGTGGCGGTCGAGATCATCCTGCTCAATCTGGAAGCGACCGGACGGTCGAGCTGAGCCGTGGCCGCTAGCGTCTACAGCCGGGCGGTGCGTAAGGCGGCGGAGATCCTCGGCGGACGCGACAAGCTCGCGCGCACGCTGCAGGTGCCGGTGTCGGAGATCGAGAAGTGGATCACCGAGCAGAAGAAGCCGCCGCGCGAGATCTTCCTGCGCGTGGTCGACGTGATCATCGACGACAGCGGCATGCCGGAGTCGAGCCCGGCCGAGCCGCCGCCGGCGCAGGATGCCTCGGGCGCGTCGGCGTGGACCGACTGACGCGCAACCCCGGCTAGCAGCAACCGCCGTACCCGCTAAAGCTATCGTGTTGATGCGAACCCATTAGCGCGCCGCCCGCATGAGCGGTCGACGTCGCTATCAAGTGAAAATCGACAAAAGCAATGGCCGCTTGGCGACTTGAGGCGGCAGCGGGCGCGTCGCATGATGTTTCGATGCCCGCATCCGCCGCAAAGGTCGACTGTCCGGCCGCACCGCCCTCCCGGCAAAGCACGCCGGCGCGCTCACTGCACCGCGCATGCCTCATTCTCGGCGGCGTCGGGCCGCTCGCGGATCACCTCGGCGTCACCGAGGCGGTGCTGACCGGGTGGCTCGAAGGCCGTGACGATCCGCCGCAGATGGTGTTCCTCGCCGCGGTCGAGATCGTGCTCCTGCACCTCGACAAGGCCGGCGGCACAAACTAAGCCGCGTCGGGCGTTTCCTGTCGGATTTACTGCGGTAACCCTGTCGGGCGCATGGCGATTGTGCGCCGTGGGCAGTTACGCAATCATGCCGCCATGGTTGCCAGCGTTTACAGCAGAGCTTTGCGCAAAGCGGCGGAGTTGCTCGGCGGGCGCGAGAAGCTCTCGAAGGTGCTGCACATTCCGACTGCCGACATCGACAAGTGGATCGCCGACAAGGGCAAGCCGCCGCGCGAGATCTTCCTGCGCATCGTCGACCTGATCCTCGATGAG
>DASWER010000267.1:0-2103 GCA_036394655.1 Burkholderiales bacterium | reverse complement strand
AGCGGCTGGTACAAGGAGCTCGTCACGCACGTGCCGCAGCCGGTGCGCGGCATGTTCGCGAAACCACCGGGACCGGGACTGGGCGCGGAGCTGCTGCCCGAGCTGTGGAAGCGCAAGGATGCGACGCTTCGCGCCAGCGCTCTTTAGCCTGCTCGCGGCGTGCGCGTCGTTGCCGCAGGCCGAAGAGGATCGGCTGCATTGCCAGGCGCTGATGTACTACCAGCGCGTGGGAGTCGGGCGCAGCGCGCCCAACTGGAACTTCTACGACCAGTGCATGCGCGCTCGCGGCTACGAGCGGCGCTAGCGGTTATGCTTCGCGCTTCATGAAACGAAATCTCGGCCTGGTCCTCGGCGTTCTCGCGCTCATCGTGGCGATCGGCGCCGGCTATTTCCTGTACGGCGCGGCGCAGAAGCGCTCGCAGCAGCGCCAGGTCGTCCAGCTGGTGGCCGACAGCACCGGGAAGCTGCGCCAGGCGCTGACGGCAAAGGCCGACGCGGTGCTGGCCGCGGCGATCGACGCCAATCTGCAGGCGACCAGGGCGCCACGCGATCCGCAGCTCGCCGCCGCCGCCGAGCAGTACATCCTCAGCGCGCGCGAGATCACGCGGCGGCTCGCCGATGTCGACCGGCTATGGCGCCAGGCGGAAACCAGCCGCGCGGCGCTTGCCGGGCACATGGCGCGCGCGTCCTATCGTAGCGATCCCTGGCTGCGCGATGCGCTGGCGCTGAAAAAACGCATGGAGAACGACTACTTCGACCTCGTCGTGCAGCTGAAGGCGATCGACGAGCTGTTCTACGCCCTGCCCGACGTCGAGCGGCGCGTCGAGCCGCACGTGGGCGCCGCGGTGCTCCTCGAGCCCGCGCTCGCCGACAGCGTGCGCAAGAAAGTCCAGGCCGAGGCCAAGCGCGCCGCCGACGAGCTCGACCGCGCCCGCAACATCCGCTGAATTCCGTACAACGTCCGTAATTAATCCGTGCTCTGGAAGAAGCTCTGGCTGCTGTTCACCGTGATCTGGGTGGTGGTGGCGGCGCTCAACGCCGGCAGCATCCTCGCCTTCTCGGAAGAGCACGAAAAGGCCGTGCAGCCGATCGTGCTCGGCATAGTGGTGCCGGCGTTGCTTTACCTCGTGCTGTACGTCTGGCAGCGCCTGAAGCGCAAGCCTTCAGAATAATTACGGACGTTGTACGGAATCAGGCGGCAGCGGGCGTGGCCGCGGCGAGGGAGATGATCAGGCGCTCGAGCTTGCGCGCGTCGGCGTCGAAGCGCCGGATGCCCTCGGCGAGCTTGTCGGTCGCCATCGGGTCTTCGTTGTGCATCCAGCGGAAGGTTTTCTCGTCCATCGCGATCTTGTCCCCGCCGGACCGGAGCGCGCCCTCCATCGACAGGCGGCGCTCCACGCTGCCGGGTGCTTTTGAAAGCTTGTCGAGCAGGTCGGGCGCAATGGTCAGCAGATCGCAGCCGGCGAGCGCGATGATCTGGTCGGTCTTGCGGAAGCTCGCGCCCATCACCTGCGTCTTGTAGCCGTGCTTCTTGTAGTAGTTGTAGATGCGCGTCACCGAGGCGACGCCGGGATCCTCGGCGATCGGGATGTCGTCCACCTTGCGCGCGGCGCGATGCCAGTCGTAGATGCGCCCGACGAAAGGCGAGATCAGCGTCACGCCGGCCTCGGCGCAGGCAACTGCCTGCGCGAACGAGAACAGCAGCGTCATGTTGCAGTGGATGCCCTCGCGCTCGAGCTTGTCCGCGGCGCGGATGCCTTCCCAGGTGGCGGCGAGCTTGATCAGCACTCGCTCGCGCGAGCTGCCGTGCTTTTCATAGAGATGCACAAACCGCCGCGCCCGCGCGATCGAGCCGTGCTCGTCGAATGAAAGCCGCGCATCGACCTCGGTGGAAACGCGCCCGGCGACGTGCTTCAGGATCTCGCGCCCGAACTGCACGAACAGCCCGTCCATCGCCGCGGCGGTATCGCCGCGCGCCTCCCTGATGGCAGCGTCGACCAGATGGCGATAGCGCGGATCCTCGGCCGAGGCGAGCAGCAGCGACGGATTGGTGGTGGCGTCCTGCGGCTTCCAGCGCGCCACCGCCTCGATGTCGCCGGTGTC
>DASWER010000266.1:0-4244 GCA_036394655.1 Burkholderiales bacterium | reverse complement strand
AGTCGTCCATAAGACGCGCGCTTCAGATTCCAGTCGGTCTCCTGCGCCGCGGTGACGAAGGTCGGATGGCCCGCGCGCTCGAGCTCGTCGGCCAGGCGATACGCGATCTTGTCCATCTTGCGCAGCACCAGCATGTCCATGTACTGCACCGGCACGTTCGAGATGGCGCGGAACGCGCCCGCGGGAATGCGCTGCACGAGCACGATCACGCTCTTGATCGAAGGCAGGATGCGATCGGGCGTCTGCGGCCAGCGCGGATCGGGCGGAAATGCGTTGAGCGTCGCGGCCGATGCGATGCCCGCGAGATCGGCGCCGAGCTCGAGTGCTCTGCGTTTCACCGCTGTTGAATCCGGTGTTCCGGTAAGAGCAACACCGCGGGCGCGAGCGCGGAAAGGCATGGGGCATTGAACCACAAAATGGTTAGAATCCCCGCACCTAGGAGGGTGAATGACTTTCAGACTGTTAGGCCTCGGCGCAGCGATGCTCATCGCGCTGAGCGCGCAGGCCGCGAACGAGCTCAAGATCGGCTTTCTCTCGACGCTCTCCGGACCGGCCGGCGGCATCGGCAACGAGATCCGCGACGGCTTCAACCTCGCGCTGAAGCTCGCAGGCGGCAAGCTCGGCGCGCTGCCGACCGAAGTGATCTTTGCCGACGACACGCTGAATCCCGACACCGGCAAGCAGCTCATGGAGCGGCTGCTGAAGCGCGACCGCGTGAACCTGGTGACCGGCATCGTGTTCTCCAACGTGATGCTCGCGGTCTGGCCGACGATCGAGGAATCGAAGATCTTCTACATCGCGCCGAACGCGACCCCGACATCGCTCACCGGGAAGGGTTGCAGCCCTTATTTCTTCTCCGCGTCCTGGCCCAACGAGGCGCACCACGAAGCTGCCGGCGCCTTTGCGCAATCCAAGGGCTTCAAGAACGCCTACCTCATCGCGCCGAACTATCCGGCGGGCAAGGACGCGCTGACCGGCTTCAAGCGCACCTACAAGGGCACCATCGTCAACGAGTTCTATTCGAAGCTGAACCAGCTCGATTACTCGGCGGAGCTGGCGCAGATCCGCGCGGCGAAACCCGACGCGCTGTATGCCTTCCTGCCGGGCGGCATGGGAATCAACTTCATCAAGCAGTTCGTCGCCGCCGGCCTGTCGAACGAGGTGCAGCTCATCGTGCCGGGCTTCGTCTCCGACCAGGACGTGGTGCGCGCGGTCGGCGAGCCGATGCTCGGCCTGTTCGATACCTCGCAGTGGGCCTACGACCTCGACAACGACGCCAACCAGAAATTCGTCGCCGAATTCCAGAAGGAATACAAGCGCATTCCGACGCTTTACGCCGAGCAGGGCTACACCGCGGCACTGATCATCGACCAGGCAGTGCGCGACGCGAAAGGCAAGATCGAGGACCCGAAGGCGTTCCGCGCCGCGCTGATGAAGGCGCCCGAGCGTGCCAAGACACCGCGGGGCAAATGGAAGGAAGCGGCGAACGGCACGCCGATCCAGGACTACTACGTACGCGCGCTCGTGAAGGATCGCGAGGGGCGCATCGTCAATCGCAAGATCAGCACCATCCTCAAGGACCACGGCGACTTCTGGGCCAAAGACTGCGGCATGAAGTAGCTGGAATTCGGGGACGGAGCCCGAATTAGTCCGGGCTCCGTCCCCGATTTGTTATGTCCGTGATTCTCTTCCTGGAGCAGGCGCTGAACGGGGTCCAGTTCGGCCTGATGCTGTTCCTGCTTGCCGCGGGCCTCACGCTCGTGTTCGGCATCATGGACATGATCAACCTCGCGCACGGCTCGCTCTACATGATCGGCGCGTATTTCATGGCGAGCTTCGTGCAGATGACCGGCTCGTTCTGGCTCGGACTGCCGCTCGCGCTGATCGCAACCGCAGTGCTGGGCGCGGCGCTCGAGATGTCGCTGCTGCGACGGCTCTATGGGCGCGACCACCTCACGCAGGTGCTCGCGACCTTCGCCGTGATACTGATCGCCAATGAAGCGGTGCGTATCGCCTGGGGCTCGCAGCCGATCATGCTCAATCCGCCGGCGGGGCTCACCGGCCCGGTCGCGCTTCCCGGCGGGCTCCAGTACGCGTCGTACCGGTTGCTCATCATCGGCGTTGGCATCGCCGTGGCCCTTGCTTTGTTTTTATTAGTTACTAAGACAAAAGTGGGGATGCTGGTGCGCGCGGGGGCGTCGAATCGCGAGATGGCGACCGCCATGGGCGTCGATATCAAGCGGCTGTTCACCGCGGTGTTCGCCGTCGGCGCGGCGCTCTGCGCTCTGGCGGGGGCGATGCTCGGGCCGATCCTCGCGGTGCAGGTCGGCATGGGCGAGAACATCCTGATCCTCGCCTTCGTGGTGATCGTGATCGGCGGCATCGGCTCGATCCGCGGCGCGTTCGTCGGCTCGTTGCTCGTAGGCATCGTCGACACCGGGGGGCGGGCGTTCCTGCCGATGCTTTTTTCCGCGTTCCTGCCGCCGCAGCTCGCGAGCGCCGCCGGACCCGCGGTGGCCTCGGTGCTGATCTACGTGCTGATGGCCGGGGTCCTTTACTTCAGGCCGCAAGGCCTGTTCCCGGCCCGCGGATGACGCGCGCCCTCCTGGTTTTTGGGGTGCTGGCGATTTTCCCGCTGACGATGCAGGCGATGGACAGCCTGTTCTATGTGAGCCTCGCCAGCCGGATCCTGATCTACGCCATCGCGGCGACCAGCCTGAACCTGGTGCTGGGCTACGGCGGCATGGTGAGCTTCGGCCACGCCGCCTTCTTCGGTGCCGGCGCCTTCGTCGTGGGCATCCTCGCGGTCGAAGGCGTGCGCAGCGCGTGGATCGCGTGGCCAGTGGCGATGGCAGTTGCCGCGCTCGCGGCGCTGGTGATCGGCGCCTTGTCGCTGCGCACCCGCGGCGTGTACTTCATCATGATCACGCTCGCCTTCGCGCAGATGATGTATTACATCTTCGTCTCGCTGAAGACCTATGGCGGCGACGACGGCCTGTCGATGCCGGCGCGCTCGACCCTCGGCATGGGCGCGAACCTGAGGAACGATCTCGCCTGGTACTACCTGGTGCTCGCGATCCTCGCCGCCGCGCTCTATGGCCTGCACCGGCTGACGCGCTCGCGCTTCGGCCGCGTGATCGACGCCATCCGCGAGAACGAAGCGCGTGCCGAGGCGATCGGCTTCCCGGTGTTTCGCTACAAGCTCGCCTGCTTCGTCATCGCCGGCGCGGTCGGCGGCCTCGCCGGCGCGCTGATCGCCAACCAGTCGAACTATGTCAGCCCGAGCCTGCTGCACTGGATCCAGTCGGGCACGCTGATGATCATGGTGATCCTCGGCGGCGTCGGCACGCTCTGGGGCGGCCTGATCGGCGCGGCGGTGCTGCTCGGCCTCGAGCACCTGATCGCCGATTACCGCATCGGCTGGCTCGCGGCGCTGGCGCCGAACTACCAGGATCACGCCGGGCTTGCTGTCGGCGCGGTGCTGCTCGCCATCGTCCTGGTCGCGCCGGAGGGCATTGCTGGACTGTTCAGGAGACGCCGCCATGCTTGAGCTGCGCGGCGTCTCGAAGCGCTTCGGCGGCGTGGTCGCGACCGACGACGTCACGCTCGATGTGGTGCGCGGCGAGGTGCACGCGCTGATCGGCCCGAACGGCGCCGGCAAGACCACGCTCATCGGCCAGATCTCCGGCGTGCTGCCCACCGACATGGGTCGCATCGTCTTTAACAACGCGGACATCACCCGGCTGCCGGCGCATGCGCGGGTGCATGCCGGGCTCGCGCGCAGCTACCAGATCACCAGCATCTTCCGGCGCTTCAGCGTGCTCGATAACCTGGCGCTCGCGGTGCAGGCGCGCAGCGGCTCGAGCTTTTCGTTCTGGCATCCGCTCGCCAGCGAGAGCCCTTTGTTCGACGAGGCGCGCAGCATCGCGGCCGAGATTGGCCTTGCTGACAAGCTAGACGCGAGCGCAGCGACTCTGGCCCACGGCGAGCAGCGCGCGCTCGAGGTCGGGCTGGCGCTCGCCACGCGGCCGCAGCTCGTGCTGCTCGACGAGCCGATGGCCGGCATGGGCCCCGAGGAATCTAATCGCATCATCGCGTTGATAGAAAAAATGCGCGAGCGGCTCACCATACTGCTGGTCGAGCACGACATGGATGCCGTATTCCGCCTCGCCACGCGCATCTCGGTGCTGGTGAACGGGCGCATCATCGCCACCGGCGCGCCGCAGGCGATCCGCGCCGATCCG
>DASWER010000265.1:0-7985 GCA_036394655.1 Burkholderiales bacterium | reverse complement strand
CTCTGCGGTCTTCATGCGGCGGGTTTCAGAACGCCGCGGCGCACCTGGTCGAGCTCCATCGACTCGAACAGCGCCCTGAAATTGCCTTCGCCGAAGCCTTCGTCGCCCTTGCGCTGGATGATCTCGAAGAAGATCGGGCCGATCACCGTCTTGGTGAAAATCTGCAGCAGGAACCCGCCCGCAGGATTGCCGTCGACCAGGATCCGGCGCCGGCGCAGCTCTTCAAGCGGCTCGCCATGCCCGGGCAGCCGCTTATCGACCATCTCGTAGTAGGTGTCGGGCGTGTCGAGCAGCTCGACGCCCTTGGCCCTCAGCGCATCGACCGTGCGGTAGATGTCGGCGCTATGCAGCGCGATGTGCTGGATGCCTTCGCCGTGGTAGGCGTCGAGGTATTCCTGGATCTGCGAGCGGTCGTCCGACGATTCGTTGATCGGAATCCGGATGCGGCCGCAGGGACTGGTCATCGCCTTCGACTTCAGTCCGGTGAGCTTGCCCTCGATGTCGAAATAGCGGATCTCGCGGAAGTTGAACAGGCGCTCGTAGAACTCCGCCCATTCCCCCATGCTGCCGCGGTGCACATTGTGCGTGAGGTGGTCGACATACGTCAGCCCGGCGCCGCCGGGCGCGGGCGCGTCGCCGCGCCAGAATGCCTCGAATCCCGGGAGCGGTCGGAAGTCCACGTCGTAGATGGTGTTGCCGTACGCGTTCTCGGGATAGCGGTCGACCAGATAGATCAGCGAGTCGCCGATGCCCTTGATCGCCGGAATGTTGAGCTCGCCCGGGCCGACGGGGTTCTCGACGCCCCACGCGCCGCGCTCCACCAGCTTTTCATACGCATTGGCAGCATCACGCACGCGAAACGCCATCGCGCACACGCTCGGTCCATGGCGGCGCGCGAAATTCTGCGCAAACGAGCGCGGCTCGGCGTTGAGGATGAAATTGACGTCGCCCTGCTTGTAGAGCGCGACGTCCTTGTGCCGATGGCGCGCAACGCGCTGGAAGCCGAGCTGCTCGAACAGCGCGCCGAGCGCCCTCGGGTCGGGCGCGGCGTATTCGACGAACTCGAAGCCGTCGGTCTGGATCGGGTTGTCCCACGCCTGCTGTTTCGCCTCGGCCATGCCGCCTCCGGGTCTCCTCCTAGTAGCGTTCAATTGTATGATGCCGCCCCTATGCAAAAGGTTGCAACGCGGGTTCCCTTGGCGGAGTTCGAGCCCGCCCTCAAGAAAAGACTCGAAGCGCTGTGGGGCACGCCGCCCAATCTCTACCGCGCCCTCGCCAACCATCCGGCACTCATTGCCGCGTGGAACGAGTTCTCCAAGGTGTTGCGCCACGACACACGCACGCCGCGCGCGCTGCGCGAGCTCGTCATCCTCCGTGGCGGGCAGCTGATGCGCTCGGAATACGAATGGGCGCAGCACCTGCCGATGGCCCGCAAGGCCGGTGTGCGCGAAGCGCAGATCAATGCGCTGGCGCAGTGGCGCACTTCGCGTGAGTTCGATGCCCGCGAAAAGGCGGCGCTCGCTCTCGGCGAAGCGGTCACCCAGGGACACGTGAGCGACGAGGTCTATGCCGAAGCGATGCGGCAGTTCGACCACCACGATTATGTCGAGCTCGCCGCGGTGGCGGCGTTCTACGCGATGGTGGGCCGCATGCTGGACGCGATGGGGGTGCCGCTCGATGCCGATGTCGCCAACTACCAGCCGAAGCTGAAGTGAACGGCCAGCGCAGTTACCGCTATTACGAATTCGTAATGGCGGCGTTCGTCACGGTGCTCATCTGCTCGAACCTGATCGGGCCCGCCAAGATCGTGCAGGTCGAGGGCTTCCCGGCGTTTGGCGCGGGGCTGCTGTTCTTCCCCATTTCGTACGTTTTCGGCGACGTGCTCACCGAGGTCTACGGTTACGCACGGGCACGGCGCGTCATCTGGGCCGGGTTCGCCGGGCTCGCGTTCGCGGCGATCATGGCGGCCGTGGTGGTGGCCCTGCCGCCGGCGCCGTTCTGGAAGAACCAGGAGGCTTACCAGATCGCCTTCGGCACGACCTGGCGCATCGCGCTCGCCTCGATGTTCGCGTATTTCTGCGGCGAATTCGCCAACTCCTTCGTGCTCGCGAAGATGAAGATCCTCACCGCGGGCCGCTGGCTTTGGACGCGCACCATCGGCTCGACCATCGTCGGCGAAGCGGTCGATTCCACCCTGTTCTACCCGCTCGCGTTCTACAACTCCGGCATCGTGCCGAACGAGATCCTGCCGGCGATCATGCTGGCGCAGTTTGTCGGCAAGGTCGGCGTCGAGGTGGTGTTCACGCCGGTGACGTACAAGGTGGTCGGGTTTCTGAAGCGGGCCGAGAACGAGGACGTTTACGACCGCAACACCGACTTCAGCCCATTCCGGCTCAAGGTTTGATGCGTCCCTGCCGGTAGGCCGCGAGCAGCCGCTGCAGGCGCGAACGCTCCTCGCTCGGCGCATCGTCGAGCACAAAGCCGTCGGCGCCACGCACGTAGAACTGTCCGGCCAGCCGATGGTCCGCTTCGGCGAGGTCCCATACCAGCAGGTGGTGCTTTCCGACGGCGAGCTCGGCCACCAGGCGGTTCGGCGCTGAACCGTATTGCGCGAAGACGCGCCTGAATTCCGCCTCACCCACGGCCTCGCGGTAATCGCTCAGTACCTGGCGGCGGCGTTGCGGCGCGTTGGAAAGCGCGGCTGCGTCGTCGATTTTACCTTCGCCGAGCAGAGAAAGCAGCCGCCGAGCCGTATCGCTCGCGCTATCGGCCGACGCCGGGGCGATGAGCTCGTAACGGATGACGGAACCGTCATCCACCGGCAGCTCGGCGCCCAGCGCCGCGCAGGCGACGAAAGCGAGCAGCCCGGCCCAGCGCTCAAGCCGCCGCGCGATGCGCTTCCGGGCTGTCAAAGCGGGCGAAAAGATCGTCTTGCTTCTTGCGCGCCAGGGCGAGGTGGCGCGTCTTCACATGGCCGAAGCCGCGGATCTCCTCGGGGATCGATGCGATCTGCACCGCTACCGCGTGATTTGCCGCCGAGAGCTTCGCGAGCAAGCGATCGACGTTCGCTTCGTATTCCGCGATCAGCGCGCGTTCGGTGCGCCGCTCCGCGGTGTAGCCGAAGGGGTCGAACGTCGTGCCACGCAGGCCACGCAGGCCTTTCAACACGCGGAACACCGGCAGCATCCAGCCGCCGAAGCGCATCTTGCGAGGCTCGCCGGTGGTTGGATCCTTGCGCGCGAGAAGCGGTGGCGCGAGATGGAACACGAGCTTGTAATTGCCCTCGAACATGCCGGCGATCTTCTGCTGGAGCGCGCCGTCGGCGTGCAGCCGCGCGACCTCGTATTCGTCCTTGTAGGCGAGCAGCTTGGCGTAGTAGCGCGCCACCGCTTCGCTCAGCTTGGTCGCGCCCGCCGCTTCCCGCTCGCGCTGGCGCACGCGCTCAACCAGCTTGCGATAGCGCTCGGCATAGGCCGCGTCCTGGTACGCGGTGAGGAACTTGACGCGACGCTCGATCAGCTCGTCCAGCGTGCGCGAGAAATGTTCGCCCAGAGCGATGACCTCGGCCGGCAGCGCGAGGCGCTCGACGCGCTCCAGGTCGACGGCGGCACGCCGGCCCCAGAGGAAGCTTTGCTTGTTGAACTCGACCGCGACGCCGTTCAGCTCGATGGCGCGCTCGAGTGAGGCGCCGGCAACCGGAATCCAGCCCTTCTGGTAGGCATAACCGAGCATCAACATGTTGGTGGCGATGGCATCGCCCATCAGGCCCGTCGCGAGCTGCGTGGCGGTGACGAAGCTCGCCAGCCCCTTGCCGCAAGCGTCTTCGATATCGTGCTGCAGGTCGCTTCCCGGCAGCTGCCAGTTGGGGTTGCGCACGAAGTCCGCCGTGGGCGTGACCGAAGCGTTGACCACCGCGTGCGTGCTGCCTTGCGCCATCTTGGCGATGGCGTCGGTGCTTGCCGTCACCACAAGGTCGCAACCGATCACCAGATGCGCGCCGCCGGTGTCGATGCGGGTCGCCGACAGTGCTTCGGGCTTGGCGGCGAGCTGGACGTGCGACATGACCGCGCCGTATTTCTGCGCGAGGCCCGACATGTCCAGTACCGAAACGCCCTTTGCTTCCAAGTGCGCGGCCATGGCGAGGATCTGGCCGATGGTGATAACGCCGGTACCGCCGATGCCGGTCACCAGCACGCCGTAGGGCGCGCCGAGCGCGGGCAGCGCAGGTTCCGCAAGCGTGGGGAAATCATCCGCCACCTTTGCCGCCGAGCGACCTTTCCTGAGCTTGCCGCCTTCGACGGTGACGAAGCTCGGGCAGAAGCCCTTGAGACAGGAGAAATCCTTGTTGCAGGACGACTGGTTGATCAGCCGCTTGCGGCCGAACTCGGTCTCCAGCGGCTCGACCGAGAGGCAGTTCGATTTCACGCTGCAGTCGCCGCAGCCTTCGCACACCGCCTCGTTGATGACGACCCGCTTTGCGGGATCGGGATATTCATTTTTCTTGCGGCGGCGGCGCTTCTCGGAGGCGCAGGTCTGGTCGTAGATCAGCGCCGATACCCCGGGAGTCTCGCGCAGCTCCCGCTGCACGGCGTCCAGGTCGTCGCGGTGCCGGATGGTGACGCCGGGCGCCCATTGCGTGCCGTGCGGATATTTCTCGGGCTCGTCGGTCACGACGATGATCGGTTGCACCCCTTCGGCGGCGATCTGACGTGAAATGATCGCGGGATCGAGGGGGCCGTCATGGTGCTGGCCGCCGGTCATCGCCACCGCGTCGTTGTAGAGGATCTTGTAGGTCATGTTGACCTTGGCCGCCACGGCGGCGCGGATCGCGAGCAGGCCGGAGTGGTAGTAGGTGCCGTCGCCGAGGTTGGCGAAGATGTGCTTCTCGTCGGTGAACGGCGCCTGCCCGATCCACGGCGCGCCCTCCGCGCCCATGTGGGTGAAGGTCGAGGTATTGCGGTCCATCCACACCGCCATGAAGTGGCAGCCGATGCCGGCGGTGGCGCGGCTGCCTTCCGGCACGCGCGTCGAGGTGTTGTGCGGGCAGCCCGAGCAGAAATACGGTTGGCGCACCGTCGTTACCCGCGGCCGGGCGAGCGCCTTTTCCTTGAAGTCGAGGAACGCCAGCCGCTCGCGGAACTGGCTGCCGAGCGGTCCGGTCATGCCGAGCTTCTCCAGGCGCTGCGCGATCGCTCGCGCCACCATCGCGGGGGAATGCTCGTAGTGCGCCGGCAGCAGCCAGGTGCCGGCCGGCTGTCCGCCGCTGCGGCTCCATTCGCCGCTGTCGTCGAACTTGCCGACCACGCGCGGCGCGCGCACGCCTTCCTTCCAGTTATAGAGCTCTTCCTTGATCTGGTATTCGATCACCTGGCGCTTTTCCTCGACGACCAGGATCTCCTCGAGACCGTCGGCGAAGCGCCGCGCGCCCTGCGGCTCGAGCGGCCAGGTGAGCGCTACCTTGTAGACGCGCAAGCCGATATCGCGCGCCACGCGCTCGTCGATGCCGAGGTCGGCCAGTGCGCGCATCACGTCGCCGAAAGACTTTCCCGTGGTGGCGATACCCAGGCGCGCGTGCGGCGAATCCCAGATCAGCCGATCGAGGCCATTCGCCCTCGCATAAGCGAGCGCCGCGTAAACCTTGTAGTCGAGGATGCGCGCTTCCTGCTCGAGGATGCCGTCGGGCCAGCGGATATTGAGTCCGCCCGGCGGCATCGCGAAATCCGCCGGCATGTTGGACTGCACGCGCTCGGGATCGACGATCACCGAAGCGCCGGATTCCACGACGTCGGTGACGCACTTGAACGCGATCCAGCAGCCGGAATAGCGGCTCATGGCGAAGCCGTGCAGGCCCAGATCGAGATAGTCCTGGACACTCGCCGGGTTGAGCACCGGGATCAGGCAAGCCTTGAAGATGTGCTCGGACTGGTGCGGCAGCGTCGAGGACTTGGCGGCGTGATCGTCGCCGGCGAGCGCGAGCACGCCGCCGTAGCGCGAAGTCCCCGCGGCATTGGCGTGTTTGAAGACGTCGCCGCAACGGTCGACACCGGGGCCTTTGCCATACCACATCGAGAACACGCCGTCGTAGCGCGCCTTGGGGAAGAGATTCAGCTGCTGCGTCCCCCAGACCGAGGTGGCGGCCAGGTCTTCGTTGACGCCCGGCTGGAAGCGCACGTGATGGCTCTCGAGGTGCTGCTTCGCGCGCCACAGGCTCTGGTCGAGGCCGCCAAGCGGCGAGCCGCGATAGCCCGATACGAATCCGGCGGTGTTCACTCCGGCGCGCGCATCACGCTCGCGCTGCAGCATCATCAGCCGGATCAGCGCCTGCGTGCCGGTGAGGAACACGCGCCCGCGCTCGAGCGTGTACTTGTCGTCCAGGGAAGCCGAAGCGAGAGTTGCGTGATCGACGGGGGCGTTCATCTAACCTGTTCCACAAAAATTGTGTTCATGTGGGGCGCCGCAGGCTGAGCGCCGCGGCGGTGGCCATCCGGGATTGTGTCCCTCGCGGCGGTTGGAGCCTAGCACAGCCTCAAGCCGCCGCGCGCGCCCGGATCCGCGGCTTCGGGCGAGCCGCGGGCTGATCCCCGGGTTGATCCCAATACGGCTCCGGGCCAAAGGATTGCGCGAGAAATTCGATGAACACGCGCGTCTTCGCCGGGAGAAAGCGCCGATGCGGATAAACCGCGTAAATGGCGACATCGGAATGGAAGGTGTAGCCCGGGAGCAGCGCGATGAGCGAGCCTTCCTGCAGCTGGCGGTAGACGTCCCACGTCGATTTCAACGCGATGCCCAGCCCCGCGAGCGCCCACTCGCGCAACACTTCCCAGTTGTCGCAGGCATAGCGTCCCTGGACGCGCACCGATCCGGGCTTGCCGTCGGCGGCTTTGTACTCCCAGGTGGCGGCGAAATCGCGGGTGACGAGGCAGTTGTGCTTCGCCAATTCATCCGGAGTGCGCGGGCGGCCATGGGCGGCGAGGTACGCGGGACTTGCGCACACCACACGGCGATTGGGCGCGAGCTTGCGCGCGGCGAGCGACGAGTCCTGCAGGTCGGCGATGCAGACGCCGACGTCGAAGCCCTCATCCATGATGTTGACGTTTCGGTCCGACAGGCTGAGCGCGAGCTCCACCTTGGGATAGCGTGCGGCGAACTGCGGCACCAGCGGCGCGACGTGCTGGTGCCCGAAGGAGGCGGGCAGCGAGACTTTGAGCGCACCTTGAGGCTCGACCCGGCCCACCGACACTTCGGCGTCTGCTTCCTCGATCTCGGTCAGTACCCGGGTGCAGACGTCGTAATAGCGGCTGCCTTCCACGGTCAGGTTCAGGCTGCGCGTGGTGCGGTTGATCAGCCGTACGCCGAGCCGGGATTCCAGCGCGGCGAGGCGGCGACTTACCAGTGCAGGTGACAATCCCAGCTCGCGGGCGGCCGCCGACAGGCTGCCAGCGGCCACAACCCTCGAGAAAACCGCCATCTCTTGCAATGAGTTAGCCATTTGTGCAGATTCTGCAAAGGTGTTTTACGAAACACGCCTATTCTATCCCGAAGCTAAAAGGCGGTATATTTGCTGCGTCGCAGCACTCGTCGGATCCTCCTCCTCCTCTTTCCGACGGGATGCGCTAAGGGGCAGCCCGCAAGGGTCTGCCCCTTATTTTTTTCCAGCCCCCAAATACGCATCGCATTGCCGCCGATGCTGAGGAGCGTTTGCGCGCGCGAATTTTTTTTGGCGTTCAATGCAGTGATCACTCCGCTCGCGCCTCGGCAGGCTTTCAGGGCCCTCGGGTGGCAAATGGGATAATCGCGCGGGGAGGGGAAGGAAGCCGATGGGACGGCCAGAAAAAATAAGGCTTGGCGATACGCTCGTCGCGCAGAACATCATCTCGCCCGACCAGCTCAAGGTCTCGCTCGAGCAGCAGAAGAAGACCGGCCGGCGGCTGGGGCGGGTGCTGATCGAGCAGGGCTTCGTCAACGAAGAGCAGATCTGCGAGGCG